>JAGTJU010000008.1 GCA_022184915.1 Myxococcales bacterium
CTAACACCCGCTGGCTGGGCCCTACTCTACGTACGCTCACGATCGGCTTGCGCCGTAATCCGCGATCGTCTTCAGCCGTAATCTGTACGCTAAGCCCGATTTTAAGTCGTCGATTGTCGTTAGGCTTTCGTTGTTGATCTGGATCGAGACGGTGGAACCATCTTGAATACAGGAATTCGCAATCACGTGAACCCGGGCATTTTTTAGAGCTCTCAAGCTTCGGCGTTTTCTTATGGGAGCTTGCTCCCCTTTGACTTTACGGCGCGAAGTTCCTCGCCCCACAAGGCTGCGGAAAGTTCGAAGGTGTCGAAAAGTCTTTCCGAGGCATCGTTGGAAAGGCTGTGCTGTTCCCAAAGCTTTTGCATTGCCAAGAAGAGAACGTAGTCAGCAGCCCGCATATCTGCCTTCACGTCAACGTTAGATGGCTTGAGCCCCATGCCTTCACACGCCGCAGGTACCATCGTGGCCGGACCAAGCGGATCGGCGATCAAGCAGTTCGGCCCTAAGACTCTTGACGCTGCGGTTGCCAGTTCAAGAGCCTGTTCTGAGGCTGTGCGAAGCCTACTTGCGGCCTTGAGATCGGCGGGTATGGCGTCGCACCCGTTGGCTAACGAAGCGATGATGACCGCACGTGCTTTGCGCATCGGCACACGCTTTACGGATTTGAGAGTTTTTATTGCCCACGCCTGGCATTGACACTTTGCTGCGGAAGACGCATTTGCCGAGGGCGCAGCCATGGAAAGCCAAACCAACGCGACACAAACAAACGGGCTTCGCCTCCTCATCTCCTCACACCCATCCTATAGGAACAATCCGTTCGTCTAAGGATCGAAGCCCAATGAGAATATTCATCAACGTGCCCGCTGCTGGGCCAGGGCCCCTCGCGACAGACCGCTCGAATTGCGCGATGGCTTCCAAAGCCTGCTTGCGAGTCAATACTGCAAAGTCCGGTGCGGGCGATCCGATCGCAATGTATCCCGAAGAAATCTGGGAACGGTAGTGTGCGGCAAACTTCGCCCGGATTGACCGTTCGTAGAAGATGATCCGAATCGTAGTGTCTACGCGGCCCTCCAACTTCTTTCGATCCGCAGGTGAACAGTCAGCATGTTGTAAGGCAGCCTGGAGGTCGTTGTAGAACTCGCGCAAGGGCCCTTGATCAGGGTTGTCGACGATCCGTTGCCCAGAGAAATATTCCTGATAAGTCGACTCGAAGGCTTGTATACGTTCCTGAATGACTGCGAACGCTTCTATGGTTGCGCTTTGGTAGCCAAATGCGCTTGACCACACGGCCACGTTGTGACCCTTGCGTGTGTTCTTTACCAGTAGCCGATCGATCCATCTGCTGTCACCTCTCGTCGCTTTATCCCACGCACGCAGGTGTGCGCAGGCTCCGCTAACACTTCCCGGCGCCGAACCCGCATAGGCCCAGATGGTCAGGAGTTTGGGGAACGGTGAAAGCCACGCTTTCATCTCGGGGGCGCTGTAGCAGGCAGACAAATGAAGGTCCTCTATAGCCGAGGCGGCTTTGGGAAAGACCTTGGCAACTGCATCGAAATCTTTGAGCTCCAGCGTTCCATTATCGTCTCCCCAAAACCTGTTGGAGCGGGCGTGGTGCCCCGACACCACGATGCGACCGACAGAAATGACCCCGCGCTCGACTCGCGAAAACAGCTGCACTAGCTGGCTGATTTCATCTCTCGTGTCGAGCCGCCCCACCCGCAGCGCGGCGACCACCCCATCCGCCTGCTTGGTTTGCAGGTGTAGGCTCCGCGCAAAGCCCTCTTGGCCCTCAGGGGTATCGAGGTCCACAAGTTGGCCCGCGACGCGAACTTTGTCAGGCAGTCGGGAATCTTGAATCGAGTAGACCCTGTTACCCAAACGGCGCAGCTCTTCAACCTCTCGCTTTGAGTCTTCGTTTAATCCAATGTGGATGATGTCATCTCTGCGCTTTTGCATCTGACCCTTCTCGGAGCTTGAAAATTCACGGCTTGGGCCGCGCTAGACGCCGCCCTGAGAGGCCTGCGGGGTTATCGGTCATGTCGAGCGTCCTGTTGCGAAAATAAACCAAACTTCGACATCAAGATGGTCGGGCCCTAACTGGCACCGCTGGCGCGACGCGTGGCGCAGTGGCGCTCCATGGGGAGGGAACTGTTACGCGGATGCCGCGATCTGTCAGGCCGTGCGCGAAAATGACATGGACCTCACCGGCTGGCTCGAGTTCTTCGTCGAAGGCCTCGCCACCCAGCTCGCCGAGGTCAAGCTGCGCGGCGAGTTCGCCATTCGCCGCGACGTTTTGGTGAACGCCCACCGCCTGAACCCCCGCCAGGCCCAGGCCGTCGAGCACGTGCTCGAACACGGCCGCATCGACATTCGCACTTTCGAGGCCTTGTGCCCCGAATCCCCCCGGCGCACCCTCCAGCGGGACCTTGCCCAGATGGAGGCGATGGGGCTGCTCACGCGAGAAGGCGGCACCAACAAAGCCGCCTATACGCCGTCCGGAAAGTGGTGAGAGAGGCGCGTCGCGCCAAACTCGCGCCAAACTCGCGCCAAAACTTGCGCCAAAACTTGCGCCAAACCCGCGCCACAAATTGCGCAAAGCGGTTACCATGGGTGACGTGTTCGGTTTCCTGCAGGCCGAATGGCCCGAAATTCACGAGGCCGCCGACGCCGCGTTCCCGGAACCTCGCACCGCCTGCTTCTACGCCCGCCGCGCCCTCGAACTGGCCGATGTGGGCCTACCGCCACGACCGCAGCCTCAGCCCCATCGCCCCGTCGAACGCCACTACCAAACCCGCGCCGTTCGCCGCGTAGCCGAAGCCTTCGAGCGCGACAACGAACGCAAAGCCCTGCTGGTCATGGCCACCGGGGCCGGCAAAACGCGCACCGTGATCGCGCTTAGGTCCTACATCGAGGACTTCTACATTCCCGAACGCATGCACTGAACTATTGGGTACCGCAGTCCCATCGAGTTCGAAATCGCTTCCGCTCTCAGTAAGAAGGCAGCATAGTTCCAGGTGTCCACTTCTCGTGGTGAGGCTCACTCCTGTGCAACCTTGGAGTCAAGACACCGCGTGGGCGCGTTGACGAATCCGGTCGAACCGCCGGATGCGGGAAATCCGCTCGTCCGGTGGGATGAGGGGGCGCCAGCCAGCGGATGGACCCGCTGGCTGGGCCCTACTCCACATCCACCGCTCTGCTGAGGACACGCGTTCCATGAAGCGATCACTCCCCCCACCCCTATGGCGGCTTTACTGCGCGTCGCTGGGCTCATGGCTGGTGTGCCCAGTTTGGTTTTGGCAGGCGTTTCGGGTACGCAGGAGAACGGTGCGGCTTCCTGAGGCTGGAGGCCCCCGGGAAGGACACCGCGACGGGCGCGGCGACGACCTACGAATCGTCGTTGTAGGCGAATCGACAGCTGCGGGAGTGGGTGCCGATAACCACGAGGAGGCACTTGCGGGGCAGTTGGCCAAGGCACTCAGCGGGCAGCTGGGGCGCGCGGTCTCATGGCGGGCTGTCGCGCGGACCGGCACGACGATGCGTCGCGCGCGGGAGCGTCTTGCCCCTGAGTTGAAAGGCGTGGGGGCTGACGTCGTGATAGTGATCATGGGCGTGAACGACACCATCCGGCTGACGTCACGAAGGACATTTCGGCAGGAGACTCGAGGGCTCCTAGCGGAGATACACCTGCACGTTCAATGCCCAGTGATCGTCTCGGCGATACCGCCGGTAGGGCAACTTCCTGCCCTGCCACAACCACTGCGCTCGGCTCTTGGGACACACTCGCGATTGCTGGACCGGGAGCTGCGCTTAGTGGCAATGCTGTTCACTTAAGAAACCTCGTAACCATCTGAAAATATTGTGCAATTCATCTTGACAAGGCCCGAGGCTGCGAGCGCCGGCCTTCATGAGCCTGCTTCGTGGACCTGGCGATCACTTTCGAGCGTTCTTCAAACTGACCAGTGGCTGTGCGGACAAGTTCGACCGGACACGGACATGGAGCGCCCGCAGCGTCTTGATGTGGCTGATGGTCCTGACGATGCCGGACCGAAAGATGAGCTATCGACGGAGCTTGCGGATCGTGGCGTACTACGGGCGCAAGGTGTTCGATTGGGCGAAGGTACCGACGTTGTCGTCCATCAGTGAAGCAAGAAAGAAGGTCTCGATCGAGACATGCCGTGGGTTGCTGCACCAGCTGGTCGAGCGGTGCGAGTCCATCATGCCGACTCCGAAAACCCCGTGGGGGAAACGTCGATTCATCGCGTTCGATGGAACGCGGGTTGTGTTGCCGCGCAGCGCGGATACAGCGAGGAAGATGGCGCGGCCGAAGCGGCCGAATGGGACGTCGGTGCACAATCCACAAGGGTTGGTGGTGATGGCTGCGGATGTGTTTCGCCGTCTTCCGTTGGATTGGTCCCTGACCGGAAAAGGCATCGGCGAGAGGACGTCCATGCAGAAGCTGGTTCACCGATTGCCGTTCAAGGCAGGCGACGTGGCCGTCATGGACAGAGGGTTTCCGAGTCGCCACCTGTTCTCAGCCTTGATTGAACATGGCGTTGACATCATTGCGAGAATGAGCGCATCGAAGGCGACGGCGTGGAAAGAGCTCAAGCCATTCTTGTCTTCAAACAAGAAGACCGCGAAAGTGACACTGACGCTTCCGGGGGCGAGAGGGAACATTGAGCTTCAGGTGCGCGTCGTCGAGCGCGACGCAAAGCCAGGCCGCCCGAGGAAAGGCACGAAGAACGAAAGGATGGTCATCGTGTCCACCTTGAGCGGAAAGGACGGATTCGATCGCAAAGACATCATCAAGCTCTACGCCTCTCGATGGGGAATCGAATCTCTCTTCAAGGAAATGAAGAGCTTCATGCAGACCGAGGACTTCCACAGCAAGAGCGTCCAAGGATGTGAACAGGAACTCATTTCCGCGATGATCTGGATAGCCCTGGCATCGTTCCTTCAAGCAGAAGCGGAGCGTACCCTTGATGGCCGACGCGTCGTTCGCGCAGACTGCCTACGAGCGGCCGGTGATCTGCTCTTTGCGATGCTTTCAGGAAAATCCATCCTTGAACAGATGGACGATGACATCGCTGCCCTTCGAATGTTCGCGTACGCCCCACAACAAGACAGGCACTATCCGAGGGAGTGCAAACGTCCCTTCGGTCGCACCATCCAAAGGGGTGGTGCTTAAGTGAACAGCATTGCGCTTAGTGGCGGACGAAACCGACGGCGTCGTTTACAGCGACATCGTGTTCCCGGTACAGACTTCGAGGCTCGCCCGCGACGGCTTTCATCCTTCGCCATCTGGATACGAAGAGTGGGGGCGGCAGCTTGCACAGAGCCTGGTCGCCGCTCTGCCGGGCGATTCCCGCTCTGTTACCCCAGTGCTTGTACCGGAGAGCGCGTGCGAGCCGCAACGCCTGCCTTGACTACCGGAGAGTCGAGTGGTCGTGCTGAACTGGTTCGACTTAGTCTCATCGCCTTCGAGTTATCCCATCGCCTCAGTTCCGACGGCACCAACATTGCGCACCTATTCGTAGCGGTACGCATCGCACCGCAGATGCAAGAGGTCATCGAGATTGTTCGCTTTGCCGGACTGAGAGTTCCTGGGGCGAAAAAAAAGCTTACGGAGGGGTCCCGCAATTGATGGAGTCGGAGGATGTGCTGCGCAGCGCGATGCCGACTTTGCGCGCCGCCTTCGAACTCGTCGAGACACTATCGACCCCACCCACCGCTGTCGTGCCCCATCACCGCGATAGGCGGAACGGCCGACCCGTTCACCTCCCGCACGATGCTCGAAGGATGGGCGGCGCAAACTACCGCCGCCTTCGACCTGCGGATAGTCGCTGGAAATCACTTCGTGGTAGACGACGAGAAGGGCGCTATCGCGGACGTTTGCAGAGGCGCTATGACAGCAGGCCTTTAGGCAACTCGGCCTATTGCCGCCGATGCGCCCTCCGGTGACCGGCTGAGGCTTCGTCCGCGGAAGCGTCAGAAGCCCGTCACCATGCCGCAAGCAACTGGCGTTGGTGTCTGCTCCGGCGGCTCAGGCAGACGCTCTACGACGATGGCGCGGCCGCGAATGATATGCGGGCTTCCGCTGGTGAGAGGGTGATGAAAGAGCTTCTTCTTGCTGATGATGCCGTCTTTACCAACGGTGAAGGTGCCTAAGTCACCCTGCTTCAAGGGCCAAACATAGTTGGGTTCGGTCACCAGCTGAGCGTTGTCGGGCTGGTATGGCTCTCCGACACCTGTTCCGGTAGCGTTGGCGCAGTCGGCGAACTCGTGCACCACCAGGCGATACTTTCCAGGTGAAAGCTCCGAAAGCTCAAGTTCGAGTAGGGTGCGGTTGCCTTCGTCTTGCTCGAAGTATGCGGTGCCCTTGATGCTCTGGCCTGGCAAAGGCTGCATCGTGGCTTCGCCGAAGGGTCGGTCGCCCTGAATGATGGCGCACGCGACGGGGTCGCCGAGCTGCGGCTGCGCATCCGGGTTCCACTTGTGCAGGGTGAGCTTCCTGCCGGTAAGCCCGAACTGCTTGAGGTTGATGCTGACAAACGCGCTGTCCTTGGTATGAACAGGTTGCGCTGGCACGCGGTACGATCCGAATCGGTTGCCAATGCCGGCGTACACTTTGTCGAAGCGAGCCGTGCCGTCGCCGCCCGCCTTCAGGGGGCCGATCGTCCAGGGCACAGGTTGGTCAATGGGGTCCTTCGTTTTTTGAGCGTCGGCGCAGCTATCGCCTTCGCGCGGATCATAGAAGAATTCATCGGCACGAAGGACGTAGATGCCCGGCTCAAGGCCTTGCGCCGATACAGTTACGCGGAGGCCGTCGGTGGTGTCTTGAAAGTGCGCGAGCCCCAAGGCGCGTGTTGCACCTTCAGGCGCAAGAAAGGCGGCAGTTCCGAATGGCTGAAGGTACTCCATCTCCTTAGGTGGGCGCTTGAACTGGCCTTCATTTGGAAGCGAGGAGAGATCCGGACCGCGAAACCATTCGGGAGGCTCGGCTTCATTGGCAGGCTTTGGTGGGGCGGCGGGGTTGGATGTGCCAGACGCTTGTTCGCGGGGGTTCGTCTTGCAGGCCACCCCTGCCGTGAGCCAGCAAGCGATTGACGCCGTTAGGGCTGTTGAAATTTTGATCGTCACTTCATCCACCAGTGCCAAGACTCGTACGGATGCTTCAGCGGCCCTACCAGCTTGGTCCCTTCACAGGCAGCAGCGAGCTTGTCTTCCCACCCTTCCTTCTTCCAGATCGGTTGAACGGCGGAAGAGCGGATGGGCGCCACGATGGCGGTCCCTTTCATCACGACGAAGTCTACTGCCTTGCCGCGCCCGTGATCGGACGTGCCTGGAACAGCGTTTGTTGGCTCCGGTGAGACTTTTTTTTTGCCGAAGAGCTTCGGCGAAGTCGAACGATTTCGCGGTCGTCGGAGCCGCGGGGTATTGGTCGGACGAAAGGACCTCCTTCATTTCCGCCAGCAGCTTTGCTCCGGCCTCTCCAACGGTCGAGTTCCTGCCCCACAGGCGAACCTGGGCTTCGAGGCTGCGCACGGGTGACAGCACGAGGTGGTAGTCGGGGTTGGCCTTCTTGAAGTTGGCTTGAACCTTCGCGGCCTCTTCGTATAGCGACTTCGTGGGTTCGAGCTTCTTTTGGGCATCGATGTCGGCATCGGTCCACGACCAGATCGCTTCGAGGTTGGCGCCTCGCCGCTTGCTGCGTAGGTACTTCCTCACGGCCAAGAGCTGAGTGGCCAGCAGGCGATCGGGCGCGTGGCGCTTCATGTACGCGCTGATGCGCTCGAGCGCGTCGAGCACTTCGGTCTTGCCGCCACGGAGCGTGTCCACGGCCGCCAGCATGTAGGCGCGCACCTTCTCGTCGGACTCCGCCTCCTCCTTCGTGGGAGTGGCCTTGGCTGTTTTCTTCATTAAGTGAACGCCGGATTTAGTCCGGCGCTCCTCACAGAACCGTAGGTGCGATTAGGCATACGGCTCTTTGTTTTGTGTTTCCTCGGGGCACCATGCTCTGAGGAGAGGAAAAGAAGTTCTACACCGCGGGGAGGAGCCGGTAGAGGGTGAAAGTGTAACCTGCGCTTGAATTGTTCCCATGTGTAGGAGCGTTTCTGTGAGCGCCGGTTGAGCCATCTGAAGCGCCCGGGGTGGTCCGCACGGGAGACATCGGACACTTCGACCGGAATGGCTTTTTGTATATTGACGGCCGCAGGCAGGAGATCATCGTGACGGCGAGCGGTCACAAGGTCCACCCCGAGCTGCTCGAAGCCATCCTGAACGACTGTCCTGCCATCGAGCGCGCAGCGGTGGTGCTGTCGGTTGACGGGGAGACTCTGACTGCGGCAATCGTCGTGCGCCGTCAAGCGCAAGGTGAACACCAGGAACCGGTGCGGGCCGCCATCGCGCGCGCGAACGCCCTGGCTCCGTCTGGCATCAGGATCGCGGATCACGTCGTCCTGGCCCAGCCGTTCAGCATGGATAACGGCATGCTGGCGCGTAACCTCAAACTGGATCGACGCGCCGTTCGGCGCGTGATCGTTCCGGATGCCGACTCCGCCCGTCCCTGACGGTCTCATCGGCGAAACACCTGCCCAGGTCACCATGCGAACCACTCCGCTCCTCGATCATGTGTCCATCGCGGTCGGCGATCTGTCGAGCGCTCGGCCGTTCTACGATGCCATCATGGCTGTGCTGGGAGCCCGCAAGGTGTACGACCACGAAGCCGCCATCGGCTACGGCGAACGGTGCAGCGGAGAGAGCAGTGGCGGATCGTACGTGACGGTCCGACGCTCGTCGGGAGTCGCGCCGGTCGATGGACTGCACTGGTGTTTCAAGGCCGTCAACCGACAGCAGGTTCGGGCGGCCTTCGCCGCCGGCATCGACGCGGGTGGGCGCGACGATGGCGGTCCGGGCTTGCGCGCCGAATACCATCCGACCTACTACGCCGCGTTCATGAAGGATCCGGACGGAAATCGGATCGAGATCGTCTGTCACCAGAGCGAGTGAGGCGCCTGACCGCTGGCTGGCGCAGGTAGCCCGGCTCCGGGAGTGAGCTGATCCACGAGCGCGGCGAGGTAAGGGCGGGCCGCTCGAGAGGGATTTGGGGGACCGGGTCTCGTACACCCGGCCCCCGTGCACCGATGGATCGCGCGCCGGGACGATCGCCTGGCGAGCCTCCGGCGTCCAGTTACTCTGCTCGCGCGAGCAGATGGACGAAGAGATCGTATTCGAGGACCCGCGCTACGCCTGGTGTCTTCAGGCGGTCTTGATCTGCCTGCCGGGCTTCCATGGCCAGCTCTACTGCTCGGCCTCGTGCTCCGTGAAGGGCAAGGTGCCTGCGTCGGCGGGCTCGTCGACCGCTTCGTCGAGCGCTGCCACATCATCGACATCGCCGCCGACTCTTGGCGCCAGAAGCGCGCCGCCGACCCCGCCGTCGACGGGCGTCGCGAACTTCCTGTACGCTCCCGCGCGGAGGCGGCCGTCACGGATCCGTTCGGTCCACGTCCTCGATGGCGTGGCCCAGAAGCGTGAAGAGCGCCTCGAGGGCGCCGGACGGGTTGTCGGACACGTGGGTGAGCGCATCGAGCGGTGCGGGCCAGCGCCTCGTCGCCGCCGCCAGGACCGTGCGCAACTTGGTGTCGGGCACGGTGAGGCCGCGCAGGCGAAGGAGAGCCAGCAGAGGGTAGCGGACCTGACGGAGCTTGTGTTCGAGCGCATTCACGAAGAATCGGCCCTGTTCCATCGCATCGATGGTTAGGCGGCGCAGCCGTGTGTTGATCTCGCGAAGCTCCTGCTCGATTCGCAAGCGCAAGTGCTCGTCCGAAACATCTACGCCTTCGAGGGGCGGGCGGCCCGCCAGCACGACGTGGCAGGCGGCGATCTCATCGTAGAACAGGGGAAAGACATCGGCGGAACGGGCGATTTCCCCGCGCAAGAGGAGCATGCTCTCAATGCGAGCGGCATCACGGGCCAGTCGCAATGGTTGCCGCAGTTCCGTCAACAGGGGAACCGACAGCGATTCGAGCACGATGATCAGATCCACGTCGCTGCTGCCCGGGCGGTACTCGCCGCGGGCCACGCTGCCGTGGACCGCCAGGGACACCAGGTTGTCCTGCAACATCGTCTGGAGTTGCTGACTGAGCTTTTCGAGCTGGGTTTTCGTGGGTGCCGGAAGCGGGAGTGCTTCGCCAGGCCAAACTGCCGTGACGGTCATCGTGTCATCCTCTCGAGCGGTGCTGCGGTGTTTTGCGTTGCCAGCCGGTGGAGTGCATGGGGCGGCAACCAGAGCCGTACGGGGCGGCCGAAGCCTGCGCCCTTGAATGCCCAGGCGCAATCGCCCCCGGGAAGGCGTGCGCGCCCGAAAAAGGGCGTCCACCGGGGGGCCCATCCGCGCCCGCCGCCAAGGGGCCGAAAGCGGGCCCGCAGGTTCAGAAGATCGAGCTGGGCCTCCGCCGCGAACGCCGGCTCAGCCGCGGCCGCGTGAGCCACGGTGAGGGCGTCATCGACGCTGGCCAATCGGCCGGCCCGAGGGCGACTCCTGAGCGCGTCGATGGCCAGATGGACGATGTTGTGGTCGGCGCGGCGAAGCCGGGGCAACAGCGGCAAGGCCGCGTCGACGCGCTTTCGCACGAGCAGCCTTCGGGTCCGGTCGACATGACGAACCGAAACGTCGCCCCCGCCGGGCGGCGGCACGGCGGTGAGCAGAGCTGCGAGCCGTTCCTGGTCGATCGCCAAGTCGGTTTGCGAGCCCTCGAGCCAACCGGACCCCGGCCGCGTGGACGCGCAGCGCACCGGGACCTGCGGACCCTCGCGGGGTGTGGCCAGGCAACGGGCGAGTGTTGCCAGCTCGGCGCACAGCTCGTCAAACGGCGGGAAGTTGTCGTCCCGTTCGATGACGGCAGGCCGTGGGCCCACCGCGCGGGTGACCTGCTCGACGAGCGCAAACACCGCGGACGGAATGGGGTGCGCGTGGGTGTCTACGTAAAAGCCGTCCTCGCGCAGGCCGCCCGCCACATGCAACATGGCCACCCGGTCGAGCGGGAAGCGCGCCAGGCGCTGGGAAGGCTCTTCGCCTTCGTTGATCGCGTTGGCGTAAAGGTTTGCCACGTCCAGGAGGAGCGCACACCCGGTGGCCTCGGCAACCTCGAAGTAAAAATCTTCCTCCCGCATCTGGTCGCCTGACCAGGGTACGGTCCAGACCACGTTCTCCAACAACAAGGGAATGTCGGGCAGATGTCGGCGGGCCCGCGCGACGTTGCGGGCGACCGTGGCCACGGCGGCGCGCGTGCGGGGCAGGGCTGTGAGGTGGCCGATCTCGTGGCCCCCTGCACGGACGAAGGCCACGTGCTCGGAGACGAAGGGGGCGTCGAGCTGTCGGGCCAGGCGACCCAGCCGGATGGCGCGGCCATCGTCGATGCCCTCTGCGCTTCCAAGCGACAGCTTCACGCCGTGAAGGGCCACAGGGAGGGCCTGAGCCACCGCCTGGACCTCGCGTGCGATGCGTGAATCAGCGAGGCAGTTTTCGGCCACGACCTCGACGAAGCCCACCGTGCCCGTCTGGGCCAGCAGATCCCCGGCCAGTTCTGGACGCCACCCGATTGCCACGGCGTTTGCCGCGAGAGTCATCGGGGCGCATCTTATAGCGACACCCCGAAAGGGGGAATGATTCCAGGACGGGGCTCACCTGGAAGCACGTCACTCCGCGGCAGAAACGCCCGATAAAATATGTCTTGTGAGGTCGTCGTTGGAATTGTTCGATCGGGGCGCACATCGCCGTAAACTGCGCTGCGAGAGACCCAACAATGACTTGGCAGGGTGCCTTCCTTCAGGCCGTCGACTTTTACCCGCTCAACGTGTCCAGCGGGCCGCTCTTTCTCCTTGTCTACCCTGTGGCAGCATTCGTCCTGCTGCGCTTGGGCGCAGGGCTGGGGTGGTTGCTTGGTGACGTGCTCACCCGAGCCGCGCCTGCGCCTGCGCCTGCGCCTGCGCGTGCGTCAGCTCCCTACCGCGAGCCCGAGGCCTCACGTTTCGGCGACAGGCTCCAGATCGGTTTGCCACCTGGACCCGCTTGGCACCTGGCCATCGCGTTTCTCAGAGGCGGAAGAGATGCGGTGGCCGAGACCCTGGTGGCTCGCGCGTTGGCCGCAAAGTGGCTGCTGAGCAGCGGCGAGGGCTTTCGTGTAGACGGCGAGCCCACGTCGCTCGATGCGGACCAGCGGGTGCTTCACCACGAACTGGCGGCGCTCGACCCCTTGACCGGCGCGGACGTCGCCCGGATCGCCCGCTCCGTGGCGAACAGTCTCGAGTCCGAAGTGAAGGAGGACCTCGAACGCGCTGGCTTCCTGTTTTCGGGGGTGGGCGGCCGGGTGCGTGCCGGCCTGCATGCTCTGGCGCTGGGCCTCGTTTTGGCCCTGGGTTTGGCGCGCGCGGTTCGCGGTTCCTTGCTGGGACGCCCCTTCACGTTCTTGGTCATCGAGATGTTCGTGGTGGTGCCGCTCGGTTGGCGCTGGTTACGCCGGCGGCGGCGGGTCACGCGCAAGGGGAAAGCGTACCTGAAGTGGCTCGAAGACGTGACGGACAGCCTGCGCGAAGACGTGAACGAGGGCCGGCGCAACACGCCCTGGGACCTGTCGCTGGCGGTCGCCTGCGCAGGCGCCGTGCTCTTGCCAAGTTCGTTGGGATATCCTCTTGCGTCCTTCCAGTCGCTACCGCGCTCTGCCGGTTCGAGACAAAGCTGTGGGAGCAGCTCGACCAGCAGCTGCAGTTCCAGCACGAGTAGCTGTAGCTCGGGCTCCAGTTGCGGAGGCGGTGGCGGGTGCGGCGGTGGTGGTGGCTGTGGAGGGGGCGGGGGCTGTGGTGGGTAACGGGGCGTGAAGACTCGAATCAGCGCCTGGGATCGGGGCCGTGGTACTTTCGGTATCCGGTGAGCACGCCCATACAACCTGCGATCTCTTCCACGCGGTAGGCGAGGCCGGGCCACTTGTGCAGCAAGGCGCTTTACGCTCCTTCAGATCAGGTGAGTTTCGGGCCCAATAGAGCTCGGACGCCAGAACCCGGCAGCAAGGCTGAGGATGCGAGGCGGCTTGCGTTAGTTGACAGAATACATTGCTCGAAATTGATCACTTTTTGACGCGAGTGGACTTCGTGCTTGAACTTCCTGTGCGCCACATTTTTTCGACGAAAGACTGAAGGGCGCTGTCGTACGTGGTGCCAGGCAGATCGTGCTTCTCTGCGCAGGGCTCGACAGCCGAGCGCACTGGTTCCGGCAGATGCTTGAGGGTGTGACGGTGTTCGAGGTCGAGAAGGTGGCCGCCCTTTTTAAAATTTCACGCTCCATGCGCAGGGTCTTTACCTCGCGCCGAAGGGTCGAAAGTTCCTCACGCTCAGCCGTCGTCAGAGCGCCCTTGGGGCCTCGGCCTGCATCGGTATCTGCCTGACGGATCCACGTCCGCACGAGGCTCTCGGCGAGGCCCAAGTCCCGAGCCACCTCCGGTATCCCCCGCCGTCCGCTCTGGACGAGGGCGACTGTTTCACTCTTGAACTCCGGGGTATGGACCCGCCGGGTTCGTCTTTGCCTTGCTCATGTGGTCACCTTTCCACGCTCTTACAACTGAGCGCCGGTGTCCACTGAATCGGGTCAACCCCGTACGGTCCTTTCCCCGAAGCGGAAGCGTACCAAGCATGGGTTGATGCCTGGGCGGGCAGCACGGATCCGCTGTTCTTTTCCGTTTGCAACCATCAAGGACAAGCTTTGGGTGCGCTGCCTATCTTCGCATCGTGCCGGAGATAGGGTGCATTGAAGTGGGACACCTGAACTTCTCACCGCGCTTGCAGCGAACGCCCGCGGCCACGGAAGCGCTACCCCGCAAGCCCAGCCACCTTCCGCGCCGCCACACGCTGCTCATGCTCGAAGGCATCGGCGAACGCTTCCAGCTCCTGCTTCGTCATGCCCAGCGCTTTGCCTTCGGTCCGCCAGCGGCCAACCGCACTTTCAACCTCTGCGAGGATCTCGCGCGCCCGATTCGGCGATAGACGAAAATAAGCGCAGACGGACAACAAGGCGTCGACGCTCGCATCGGGACCGGTCTCTTCGGAGATCCAGGTCTTGAGCTCGCGCACCCGTTCGGGAAATGGGTTTACGTCGAACGCGGGGGCGAGCCGCCACTGTCCGCGCTGAACATGCAGGAACCCGTGGTTCATGAGGTGATCGTCCACGTTGGTGATCAAGATCGAAAAAGCCATCCTCCGCCACAATTCTTCCGTGTCTGCCTGCGGCCGCACGCCCCATTGACGAAGGGCGTCGACGATCTCGGCGTAGGTATGTTCGGTAGAGTCGCTTAAATCAGCGCCAAGCATCGTAGCCGCCGAGACGTACATCAGACGACCGCCCGCCGGGTGCCGATCAAACCGTCGAATGAGAGCGACCGGCGCACCGTCGCTGTCGACCAGCCTGGCTACGGCGGCGTCGATGCCAGCCAACCCAGCAAGTCGCAGGGCAAGCACTTCTCCTTTCGTGACGGCACGTTCGTCGCTCACGCTCGGAAACTTGCCGATCGCCAAGCCGCCGTCGTCGTCAATCACGGTGCACTTCGGCCGCAGCCCACCGAGCGAAGTTCCTCTTCCGCGCAAGTAAGCCAGGTCGGCAGACGTCTCCGTCTGCGTCTCCACGGCGCGGCTCGAGGCCAGAAGCGTGCCGAGCTCGATCAGGGGAGGAGCGGTGCGACGCCCTTCTTCGGGGGCCCTCTCGAAAATTCCGCGCTCGTCGCGAAACCGCAGGGCGCCCATCCGGCTCCCATCATCTACGGCCAGCAAGAAATCCAGCGCGTTCAGTGGCGCCGTCTGCACAGGTAAGCCTGCATGTTTGGCTTGCTGCCGGCGCTTGGCATGATCGCGCGCAATCACCCTTCGCCCCCAGCCGTCTGGCTCCGTGTCCGCAATGGCGCGGTGAAACAGCGATCCTCCTTCCGTCTTGCGGCGATACTGAGGACCTGCCACGAGCGGCAGCGCTGGATCAACCACGAAGGCTTCGCCGCTCGACAGCCAGAGCGGATCGTACTCGAACGCAGCGATCTCTCGCCCGCCTTCCTGCGCGTGCCGCAGAAGCCCGATGGGGCGCGCGCCATCGCCAAGATGGATCCACAACGTGCGCTTCACAACGGCTCGATCGCTTTCTTCGGGCGTATCCGCTTTGGCAAGCGTTCGAGATCCAGAAGCAACCCCTGGTCATCCCGCCGCGGGTCGATGATCTCGCTCAAGGCGTCGCCGAATCCCAGCACGAAGAGCGCCATCGCATAGACACCCAAGGAGACGGTGGGATCGCCTTTCTCGGCGCGACGATAGGTGCTTGTGGCGACCCCCATGCGCTCGGCCATCATCGCCGCGGTGAGGTGACGCTTCTTGCGAGCCACGCCAAGGTCGAAGCCAAACTTCGCAAGCCCCCGCCGAACCCGCGGCGGCAGTGTGTCAGTGACCCTGGAGCGCATGATTACAACCTATATAGAGATTCCAGGAGGCCATTATAGCGCATATATGCTCAATTAGGTGCACAACAACAAGTCCGCCCTGCTGCGCGGACAATGTCGTTTATATATGAGCGAATTAGTTCAATTAATAGCTCATATATGAGCGTCTACTCTGGTGGCCAGGAATGACCTTCGAGCCATGGGTTTTGCGCGCGGTGGAGTCAAAGAACACCACCTTCTGGTTGAACGATGTCATCAGCGCGCGCGCCGGTAGTGCATGGCGAGCGCGCCGTTACGGAGTGGCGTCGCCGAGACCAGGTCGAGCCGTCGCGTGCTGGGCAGCCCGCTTCCGTACAGGGTTGGGCCGTGGCCGGCGATCCTGGGGTGGACGAGAAACTTGTACTCGTCGATCAAATCCAGCCGGTCCAGCTCGGTTGCGAGCTTGCCGCTACCGACGAGCACGCCGGCTGGGGTTGCGTCCTTGAGCTTCTGCACGCCCGTGATCAGCTCACCAAGACAGTCCCGCCGTCTTCACGGCTGGTGGATGCGCTGCCCTCGTTGCGCGCGTGGCGTCCAGATCTCGGCACCGATCATCCACTTGCGCAACGCCTCCCGGGATACACGAACGCCATGTAGCTCAGCAGGTTTTTCGTGAGTTTTCACTTTGCGTCTACACGCCGCTGTTAGGCCCAAGTAGAAATGTCCCCATTCCTGCAAAGTAGGAATGTCCCCTTATGGGTATTGAGGGATGGTAGCACCTTGGGGGCGGCGGGTGCGGAGTCGGCCGATCAGCGGGCCCCCAATGGCCCGCAGGCCGGCGGACCCGTTGCCATTGAGTTGATGCTCATCGCCGCCCCCCGTCAGCGGCCCTCGCACTAGACTCGGCCGCCTTGGCTCGGGTTTGGATCTCCAATTGTTCGCGGTCGCGTTTGCGCTGCTTACTGGCGTCGTTGTATCGCTTTCGCCGTGCTTTCTGTTCGGCCTCGAACTTGGCGAAGAAGTTTGCCATTTCAGTCCCGCATTCAGGTGACCCTTGCGTGGCCGCAATGGCTGAAGCCAGTCGGTCAGTGTTGGGGACTGATGGGATCACATCAGCAGTACGATTGGTTTCTGCGCGCGACTCGCGTAAGTGCGTTTTTTGTCGAAGCGTAAGTTTTTTCGAGGCCAATCGACGCTGGTCGCGCTCCTCCTGGCCTGCTCGGATGGTTGAGAGCACGGCGCCAAGCCGCTTGTTCTCGACAATCGCACCGGGAGCCACCAGAGGTTGCTTGTCGAGCACGGTATAGGTCAGAAGATGGTTGGCGCAGCGGATCTCGACCTGACCATCCGCCGCTTCGAAGAGGCGCACGCGACGTCCGGCGAGGCTGAGTGATTCTGGGCTGGGCACAATCAGGTACGTACGCCGCTGATAATGCACGACCAGGTTGCGCGTCATCGTGCGCTCCTCTTGCCAGGTGAAAACCTCCGAAAGGACTTCGCCTGGTTGCACCGGGCGGTGCGCATCATGGGGGTTCATCGGCGCATGTGCAAAGCGGCGGTTGTAGTCGACCATGAACTCCGGTGCATACGCGTTTGCGTCCGCCATCGTGCTTATTTCACGCAGACGCATTTCCTTGACGAGCCGGTCCTGCAAGGTCTTGTTCATGCGCTCGACACGGCCTTTGGCCTGCGGCGTATTGGCGCAGATGATCTCGATGTTGAGATCGCCCAGCGCGCGACCGAACTGTGTAACACCGGCGGAACGGCCGCTCGAGCCTTCCTGGTTCACGCGGAAGATGCTGTGTTTGTCGCTGTAAAACGCCACCGGTTTTCCGTAGTGACTTAGATACGACTGCGTGGCGGCAAAATAGTCGAAGGCCGATTCACTCACCACAAAACGCAGTTCCATCAACCGTCCCGTCGCATCGTCCACGTAGACCAATGCCGTGCAGCGATCAGCGCGCGCCTCGAACCACTCATGGTCGCAGCCATCAATTTGCACCAGCTCGCCAAGACATTGGCGGCGGTGCCGGGGCTGATGAACACGCCGTTTGCGCTCCCCACGGGTGAGCCACAGTCCGGCCTCAGCGAGCCACCCACGGACAGTCTCACGGCTCGCGTGTATGCCGTGGATCTCAACGAGCTTCTCGTGCGCCAGCTTCGGCCCGAAATCCGCGTAGCGCTCGCGTACGAGAGCCACAACCATTGCCTTCGTTTCAGCAGCGAGCTTGCGATTGCTCGGACGCCCTCGCAGCTGCGACGTAAGCCCAGCCAACCCTTGCGCTTTGAACTGCCGGCAAAGGCGCTTTACTTGGCGTACGCTGAGCCCCAGCAGGCCCGCGGCTTTGGACTGTGTCAGACGCTTCTCGAGTACCCGACGGATCATCTCGCCTCGATCGATCTCTCGGTTGGACATGGTTACGAATCCCTTCGGCATGAGTCCACCCATGAGGACGCATAACGCGGCTCAAAGGGGACATTTCTACTTGGGCCGAAGGGGACATTTGAACTTGGGCGCTACACGCCGCTACCCGATATATGAATGTTCTGTCAACTAACGTAAGCCGTCTCGCATCCTCAGCCTTGCTGCCGGGACTGCATCGCTGAGCTCCAAAAGGTGCTTGTCATGCAGAACATCCTGTCACCGCTCTTCCCGTGAATCTTCCGGCACCTTACATCCCCTGATTCGGCGGAGGTCTTGTGTTCCCGCAATCTCGGCCACCGGCGCCTCAACGCTCTTGCGAACAAGGAGATTCGACGGGGATCCGTAACGATCTCGCGGCTTCATCCAGGCGAACGTCATAAGTCACGAAGGCGCTGACATCAGACAGGTGCGTAAAGGCCGTCGCAAGGTGGATGGCGTCGAGGCTTCGCAGTACGTCCGGAGGCAGGTTCTCCGCGGTCTCAAGGATCCGATCGTCGATTTTGAGTAGGGCAACGGCCGCTAGAACGCCGCGCGCACGATCAAGATGGTCCGGCGCTGCTCGCTTGACAGCTCGAACAAGCTCAACACGCGCAAGCTGCGACGAGAAGAACGTCTCGCCCGCGCGCAACCTGATCCAAGTTTGCAGCGCTACGGTTTCTGCCTCGCGCACCACGAGCTTCACCAGGGCAGAGGTGTCGAGATAGATCACGACCGCTCTGCCTGGCGCGCTTGATCGAGCACTTCAGAAAGCGACGGGCCAGTGCCCGAGGGCGGAGGAAGTGGTGTTAACAGAGCATCCGTAGAGCTGGTTGCAGCGATGGCCCGCCCCTCACTGACGAGCCGGTCGATGACCGATGCGTTGGAGAGAACGGGGACGATACGAGCGATGGGGCGGCCGTACTCTCGGACTTCAAGCGATTCACCAGCTTTGACCCGCTCAAGCACCTTGGCTGTTTGCTGGTTGAGTTCTGTAACCGAGACAATGGCCATCTCGTCAAACTAGTACTTGCTACTAGTTTGGTCAAGAGGTCTGAAGATCGAGGCAGGAAATCACATCGCCAGTGGATAGGAAGTTCAAGCGCGACGACGCCATGAGTCAGATGTCAACGCAAAGTAGAAATGTCCGCTTCTGCAAAGTAGAAATGTCCCGTGCGGCGCGGCGTGGAGGGGGTAGCGGAGGCGGGGTTTTGGCCACAGATGCACGGCGGGCACGGCCCGCGCGCAGGCAGGTGACGACGTGCGGCTGTGGGCAAGTGCAGGGCCAAAAGCATGCCGCAGCGGGGGTGGTGAGCTAGGCAAAGGGGCGCGGCACGATAGCGACCGCCCCCCCTCTGCCTCACGGGACTGTTGTGGGGCTCAGCGCCGCCTCGCGGGCTGCAGCCCGGCAGCAAGGGAGGATGCAAGGCGGCTTACGTTAGTTGACAGAAGATATTATATCGGGCGTTTTTTGATGCGGACGGATGTGGCGCTTAAACTTCCGGTACACTGCGCGCCCGTGACGTCTCCGATCCGCTCCCCAGGCGGCGAGCCCAAACGCACCGCCCTAGGCTCGCCGCGCACCCCGGTTTCTCTCTGCCTCCGCTCCTGGCGGGCCCCGTGGGACGCGCCCGGGGGACGCAGAGCTGGTACTCACGGGGGGGGGCGTGCCGGATCCGCGGCTGTTTCCCGACGTGCCGCTCGTGCGCGCCTACCGGCGTGTGCTGGCGCGAACAGGGCCCCGATTGCTCGACTATGGCGACGCTCGCGGGGAGGCGCGGCTGCGTGAGGCGCTGGCCCGCATGTTGGCCGAGACGCGCGGCCTGGCCGCCACGTCCGACGATGTGCTCCTCATGCGGGCAGCCAGCAGGCGATCTGGCTGGCGGCGCAGGCTCTCTTGCGCCCTGGCGATCGCGTGGGCGTCGAGACCTACGGCTATCCGCCGGCCATGCAGGCGCTTCTCTCGACGGGTGCCGTGCTCGTGCCCCTGCACGTAGATGCCGAAGGCGTGCGCCTCGACGAACTCGAACGGGCCCTGGCGGCGGGAGGCCTCGTGGCGGCGTACCTGATACCTCGCCACCAATACCCGACGACGGCCTCGCTCATCGCGCCTCGTCGCCTGGCCTTGCTCGCGCTCGCCCGGCGGCACCGCTTTGCCCTCATCGAGGATGACTAGTCACACGAGTTTCACTTCACGGGGCGTCCCCGCTTACCCCTGGCCAGCCAGGACGCGCACGGTGTGGTCATCTACGTCGGCAGCCTGCTGAAGGTTCTAGCCCCAGGGCTGCGCATTGGCTACGCGGTGGCACCCGTGCCCGTGCTCGAACGCATGGCGGCCCTGCGGACATCCATCGACCGACAGGGCGACAACGTGGCCGAAGCGGCGGTGGCGGAGCTTCTCGAAGATGGTGATCTGGCCCGCCGTTCGCGTCGCATGCGCCAGGTCTATCAGGCAAGGCGCGACGTGCTGATGACGGCGCTTCGAGACACGCTGGGTGAACGCGTTTCGTTCGAGGTGCCCCAGGGCGGCATGGCGTTATGGGTACAGGTTCATGGCGACGATCCGGTCGCGTGGGCGAAAAAGGCACGGGAGTGCGGTGTCACGTTCGGCGCGGGACGCGATTACCACGTGTTTCGCAAGCCCGTGCCGTTCGTTCGCATGGGCTTCACACGCCTCGACGAACGTGAACTGCGGCGGGCGGTACGGTTGGCTGAAACCGCCTGGGTCGAGGCCTGAACCTGCCCGAGCTGGCTTCGGGGCAAGCCCTCGACACCCAGAAGCGGAGCCGTTGCGAGCCGGGCGTGCATCACGGGGCTCGTGCTTGCCGTGCTCGCGCTGCCAGCTTGCCGCCGCGACACCGCACCCTCACCGCCACCTCCTGCGACCAAAAGCGCGCCACCGGCGAACGTGAGGCCCCGAGATTCGTATTCTTTTTTGGCTCGGGGCCCCTCGAGGGCCCGATTTTCGAATTGCAATACCCCCGAAGGGGGCGGGTTGGCCTGTCTGGCTTATTTCAATTCACCCAGACATGCCGCGTCGCGTGCTGGGCGAATTCAAGATGCTTGCCTTACGAAACCGAGGCTGCCTCCTCGCGCAGCATCGCAAAAAGATCCGTGACGCCCGGGTCACAGCCCTGTTGCGTGAGCAGGGTGGTCACCTGGCCGCGATGGTGAGTTTGGTGGTTGAAGAGATGGGAGACGGCCCACCACAGTGGCGCCTCCTGCCGCTGTCCAAGCCGCAGGTAGACGAGTGGCCCCGTCAACCTCTCCGGAGTGAGCCCGGCGACCCATGCGGAAAGGGCCTCGTCCGTACGCCGCCGCTCGAGGCGCAGCTCTTCGAAGCTGCCGTAGAGCTCCTGGTCCAAAGAGCGGATGCCCCCAGGGCCGATGCAGCCGTCGGGCAGGGTCTTACCCTCAAACCGGGCGAGCCACACTCTATCGGTCAGCAAGAGATGGTTGAGCGTGCCGTGAATCGAGCGGAAGAACGCGCCTGCGTCCTTCTTGCGAACCTCGTCACTGAGCGTGGAGGCGCGCTCGAAGAGCTTGTCGTTCATCCAGCGGCTGTATCGCGCAAGGGAACTCAACCATTCGGGGCTCGCCATGGGCACGAGTATACCCAGCCTCAGTCGCAAGCGCCGAGACGCTTGAGGCTCCACTTGGGATTGCGCCCGTCGAGACCCGCGACGTTGTCCGGATAGTTCGAGTCTTGCAGCCAGATCCCCAGTTTCCCACCGGGGTGCTCGTACGTGACCGGCGGCAGGAGCTTGCTCGCGGTTACGCAGTCCTCGAACTCGGCGTAGGCACCGCTGCCCGCAAAGACCCCGACGTTGCCCGGCAAGCCCACCTTCTTGTCCGCGGTGGAGTCACCCACCAGCCACCAGTTGCAGCAGCCACCAGGTGCGAAGGCGTTGCCCGTCCAGCCCTGCCCGAGGTTCTATTTGTTGCACCCGTCCACGTAGGACAGCATGGCCGCCGAATGAGCCGCCCCCATCGAGCTTCCCTCCGGGGTCGCCCTCGTCACCACAACCAGCAGCCCGGGACAGCCTCGGAGAACGCCGAGCCGCCACGCAACGCCGCTGTTCGGCTCTGAGGGCCGGCGCTCATGACGAAGATTCACGGGCGTGAGCGCCGCACGCACACCAGGTTGCATCCCGAACCCAAGGGCGGATGCACGGTGCAGGCCCAGCTGCCATTGGCACACGTGCAAGCATTACCGATCTCGTTGCCACACACGTCGCCCGCCGTGCAGGCCGTCCCCGGTTGGTCGGCAGCGCCGCAGGTTCGCGGGCAGTTCGGCAGGACTTCTTCGGGGCAAGGATTGGCGCATTGGCTTTGGATGCAGTCGACAGGGGGCGCAGGCGCGCAGTCGCACACGGGCCCGCCGCAGCTGGCCTCCTGATACCCCGTGGCAAGGTCGTCGAGGGTCGCTTGCGTCAGGCTCTTGTTGACCAGGGCATAGCACCCGCCCAACCCGATTCCGCAGTGGCCGTAGAGCACATGGCAGTCGGCGGCCGCCTGACAGCTCTTGGCCGCTGAGATGACGGCTGTGTAGCCGTCCCTGCGATCAGTGCAGCTCAGGGTCATCGACCCGTCGACAGGGGCGTCACCGCCCGATGAGGATCCATCGACCGCGGCGTCGGCGCCGCAGGCGGGCTCGTACTTGCAGTTCCTATCGAACTGCTGCGTGATCTCATTCCACTCGCAGATTCGGGTGGTGCGAGTGCAGGCTTTTTCTTCGCTGTCGTCGCAGGCGGGTCCAAGAGCTGAAAGAAGGGCCAGGCCGAGCAACCAAGACGTAGAACGGAGGGTCGACGCTACGTACATGATGACCCGAGGTTAGGCGGCTGCCAGCCGCAAAACAAGCGAGTACGCTCGAACGGTGCCAGGTGATGGTGGAGCGAAGGTCACCCTGTCGTACAGCGCGTTCGACCCCGACTCATGCCCCGAACGCACTGGCGTGGTTGCCTGGCCCGCCCCGCAAGATCCCGCTCTCGGAACGGTGCACCCCGGTCGACTCGAGTGCGGCCAGCCGGTTCCGGGCGAGAGTAGGTTTCTTTACAACGTGCCCGCGCCGGGAGGGAACGCTGGCCAAGGGGCGCCTCCGTGCTCCGTTCAACGGTGACTGCAAAGCGCGCTTCGAAGCCCGGGCTGTCGCCGAACATCCCCATGACCCCGCAACTCGACCAGTCCAAACGACCAGCGTCCACCTGGATGAAACCCGATCTCCACCTCGGCAACATCGCCTGGGTCCACGACTGTGCGAGGAAGCTTCGGAAACACGACTTGGCTCCAGTGAGTGGGAGGCGCATTCGGCGCCGTCGACAGCTCGACGCTGGGAGACAGCCTCGCCCAAAAGGTGCCCATGATGCCGTCCAGAACACCCGGCCTGTCAATTGGGCAGACAACCCTTCGAAGAAACCTGCCGCTGGTCGATTCGCCGAGCTCGAAGTGCATGAATGGAACGGTCGGTCCCAAGGCCCGGGCCTGTCGACAGGCTTCGACCACGTAGGGCGATGCCTCGTTGACCAGCACCGCTTGCTGTAGGCGGCGAAGATCGAAACCAGCGACGTTGGTCCAGCACTGCCCATGCGTAGGCAGCAACCTGTGCCTCAGCCCTTCGTGCTCGATCGGGGTCAGCGCGAGCGCAAGTTCTTGCGGGATCATGCGGCCGCCAGGCTTGAGAAAACGGCGACGTGCATCGTGAAGGTACTCGACGACGAACTCTTCGAGCGCAAACTGTCCGAATAGTTCCGAGACGACGACGTCAGCGCGTTCCGGCAGGTCGACGGCGAGGGAGTTTGCAGAGACCCACACGATTCGATCGGCCAACTGGTTGTCTTGCGCGATGGCGCGCCCGAGCTCGCAGTAGGTGCCCTGCTCGATGGCGTAAACGCGTCGTGCCCCGGCCCGGGCACAGAGCAGCGAGAGCAGTCCGAATCCGGCCCCCACGTCGACGACCACGTCGCCCTTTCTGACTTGCTCCCGGATCGCGCGGCCGTAAGCATCCGTCCGCTCGAGGTCGGCCACGTATCGTCCGAACTCACGCAGCATTACGTCCACTTGACAGCTCCTGGCGGTTTGACGAAGGCCTTGATCGCGCGTGCGTAACGGGACCAATCCTGGCGACGGGTATCTAGGTGCAAGAAGGGGAGGCGTGTCTTCTTTAGTCCGTCCCATCGGTGCGCCTGCGACCAGCGGACGGCTTCGATTGCAGCTTCTCGGGAGCCGTACCATGCGTCCATGTCTTGGGCCCACTCCAGCCTGTCGGGGCGCTCTATCGAACGTGTCTCCGCAAGCTCGGAAGGAAAGGTCAACAGAACGAGAGAGGCGTCGAGCGCTTCGAGGCGCTCGTCGTATTGGTCGAGAAGTTCCCACCGAGGAAAGAGGGCGTAGGCCGTCAGGTGAAACCGCTCAACCAAGAGCAGCCCCGCCGCCCCTTCGTCCCGGTGTCGTTCGATTCTGGCGAGGACCGCGTCGAGGGCCTCAAACCTGGGCCTCTCCCTCCAGGCGGGGTTGCGCACCTGGTTCATCAGGTCCCCAAGTGTGTCCTCCTCTGGGATGAGCGAGGGTCGATGGGAAAAGCAGCTCTCCATCGCGCGCAGAACCGACGTCTTTCCCGCCCCCGTGACGCCTTCCAGAATCAGAACGGAGCTCAATTGGGGGCACCCCACAGCAGAACGTCGTTGAGACGCGGAACCGCTCGTTCCAGAACGGTGCGCTCGATCTCACTGAGCTCCGGATGCCAAAGATCCACCAGCATGAGCCCTCTCCAAACGTCGCTCGTGTTGACAGACTCGTGGTAGTAGCTGCTGTCGGCGGCCATGCATCGTCCATCGATCCAGGTGCGTCGTTGACCCCCGAAGCTGATCCAGGCTCCATCCGAGAACAGGGGCAAGTACAAAGTGACCACGAAATTCACCTTGTCACTGTGTTCCTTGATCCGGGAGTGAGGCCCGAGGAAGGACATGAGCGCCTCGCGCGCGGGAGGAACCTCATCGAGGGTGCGCAGCGCAACGGGTGCCTCCGCCGCTGTGGAGGGGACGCGGCGAAGGTGGCGTTGCAGGTAGTATCCCCTCCACTCACCCTCGAGCGGCGATTGCGGGTCTTTCGCCGGGCTGCTGCCAGATCGACCCGGATGTGAACGGAAGACCCACGGCTTGCTCAGAAGCCGCACCGCCTCTTCCCGAATGAGGGGGAACCGGCTCTCGAGACGTCTCGCGAGCGGAAAGGCATGCGCATCCCACCAAGGCCTCTCTGTGAGCCCTGGTACGTACAGGCGGGAATGCAAGGCGCGTTGAGGGCCTGGGTCGGGTGGGGTAGCCTCACCCCTGGCCACGGCGAAGAATACCTCGAGCCGCTCGAGTTCGCTCCCAGGATAGCGGGCGCACGACTCGGCCCAAAGTGCGTCGGCAGAGCGCTTCAATTCGCGGGCTTGATCTCTCATCACATCAAGCCTGTCGGATCAGGTGGTTCACCACGCCTGGACGCACGAGATTGGCATGGAAGGCTGCGTTTCGCACCTGGAGCCGCTCGCACGGGGGTACGAAGAGCGTGGTGTTGTAGGTAATCTTGTCGCCGCTGGAGGCCAACGCCGCCAGCGGCATCGAGATTCTGACCTCCCGGTGAGGGGCACCCATTTCGCACTCGACCAGCTCGACCATGTGACCTGGAGGATAAAACCCCATGAGGTACTCGGCCAAAGGCCGCAGCCGTTCGGCATGGTTCGGCGTTACGCGGGTGATGAATCCCGACCCAAAGCAACCAACTTGGAAGATCAATAAAGGAACATTGCGCATTGGTTGCAGGGCGTAGGAGACCATGCGGTTGGCGTCCAGAACCTGAAGGCCAGTGTTGGCGATGTCAAACGGCATCGTCGTGAGGAGCGTGTCGATGGCAGACAGCGCCGGAAGCACCCGAACCGAGACGCCGTACTGTGGGGCATGCTCGACGAGAAGATGTGTTGGTGAAACGTAGATGGACGGGTGACCCATCACGACGAGAACCACAGAGGCGTGGCGCAAACCCTCCCCGATCAGGAACGAAACGATCCGACCGTACACCTCGAGGTCGAGATCCCCTTCGCGATAGAAGTCGATCAAGCTTCGCGTGTTGGCGTTCAGACGCCGAAGGGCAGCGACAGCTTCCACGCCCGACACGAGGTGATAGACGACGTCAGCCTTCGCGACGACGTCAGCGGTCTCCAAAGTCGTATGGTGGCTGCCAAGCATCCCGGCGCCGCAAATGATGATCTCGTGCCGTTTGGACATGTTCTTGGTCTCAGTCTTCGGCTCAGGCATTCACCACTTCCAGTCTTCGTTTCGAGACCGCTTTGGGCGCGATCTGCCGGTCCTCTGCTATCGCCCCCCAGGGCACCGCGAGCCCAAGGAGCTTGCCCTTCTCGACGAAAACGAGCTTGTTCTCCATCCAAGACGAGATCCACTCGTCCATGACAGCCGCTTCGATGCCGGGGAATCTGCGTCGCAGCTCGGCGATCGAGATGATCCTTTCACATTCCAAGTACACGTCCCGCTCAGGGCCCCTCAGCCAGTGAAAACGTGCATTCTTGCCGCGAAAGTCTCGGATCTTGAGATAGTCCCGTCCGTCTTGCATGGAAAGCAATAGGTTTCCCTCCACGTGAGGTCGCAGTGAGTCGTAGTGATTCCGCCACTCCCGCAGGGCCTCTTTCACCTTTCGCCAAAGGGGGCGAAGCGCGTCCAACTGGGCGCTGTCGAAAGACTTCTCGGTCAGGAAGAGCCGTTGGTTCAGGTCCGGCGGCAAGAGCATGCCATACATGTGATAGTTGCGGACGTTGCGGATTCCGAACGTCTCTGGTGCCTTGTATGCTGGTGCCTGATACACCAGCGAGAAGTCGGCGATGTCAAGCGGTCTATAGCCTCGCGCGAACGCGATGTTCGTCAGTGTTTCGGCGATGTCTGCTTCGTCCATGCCCGGGTAGTCTACGATCAAGTTTGCCGTGTTCTTGATGCCGTATTGCTCACAGAACTTCATCGCCTGCAGATTCTGTAAGGTCGTCGTTCCCTTCACCATCTTCTCGAGAACAGACGTCGAGAGCGCTTCTATACCAAACTGCACCACACGGGCTCCAGCGCGGCTGAGTCGTCGAATCTGGTCGGGGTGTACAGACGCACGCGCTTCCATCCAGAAGTCGAGGCCGCCACCGATCGCGGTCAGTGCCTCGATGAACCCATCCGCTTCGCGGTGTCGAAGGATATTGTCGACGACGGTGAAATCGGGACACTCGTACTTTCTTGCGAGTTCGCGGATATCTTCGATCGACTGCTGGACGGGTTTCTCCCGATACCCATGCCATTGCAGGTTTAGATTGCAGAACGTGCAGCTCAGCATGGGGTCGACATGGCTTCGGTCCCACCAGCACCCCCTGCTGGTCTCTACCGGTATACGGATGCGGCCGATTTCCTCCTGGGAGTTGCCGCAGGAACGCAGAGTGCGAAAGTATCCGTCGTAGTTGGGTGGAGGTAGATCTGCCATGTTTGGGAGTTGGTCAACCTCGCCGAAGGCCGCCTCGGGTGAGTTGCGATGTACGACCGCCTTGACCTCCACAGTCTCGCCAGGGGCTGTCTTCTCCAAAGCCGAAGTCAGATTCAACAGGGGACTCTCGCCTTCACCGTTGACGACATAGTCCAAAAATGGGAACTCCTTTAGCAGAGTCTTCCCGATCAGGTTCGTGCAGCTTGGACCTCCCAGGACGATGTCCGTGGAGGGGGCTCTTCGCTTGACTTCGCGTGCGGCGAGCAGGCTTGGAATCATCTGGGCGAAAACCACGCTGAAACCCACGAGCCGATATTGTGACCAATCAGTCCGGTCGAGCCTGTCGAGCAGGCTCGACCGTAGGGTCTCGATGACGCTTCCGAAGTCTAACTCACGGAAGGCTGGATCGCTGTTTCGCGACGATTCGAGATAGTGGGCGATGGCGTTCGCGCGCTCGGGAAAGAAGATGTAGGCGAACAGGGCTTCGCCGACCCAGCTCACCGAGATTCGCTTGGCCAAATGGATCCCGACAGCATCAGCCAACTCCAGGAACAGCTCATACGTGTCCACTTCGATGTCGGGACGGTGTCGCTCCATCCAGGCCTTGAGGGTTCCCAGTTGAATCGATGGGCTTAGCGGATCCTGCCAGGGCATCGAGATGAGGGCGATGCGCATGCGAATTGTTCCTTGGTTTGGGGTGTTTCGGTGGGCTCAATGACGTCGGGCGGGAACCAACAACATCGCATCCTCGATGTTCGCCCGTAGCCAAAGATCGTCCCGTGCCAGGGGCATGGCAAGTAGGGAATCTCGTGGCGCCGCGGCTCCCGCGCGGTAGACGTGAACCGTCCAGTCGGCCCCCCACGTGTGGATGAGGCGCGTCGCCAGGGCAAGGCGGCCACCCGGAGGCACGTAAGCTGTGTTCCACAGCGCCAAAGACACGCGATGGTCGAGCTGGTAGCCATGATCGAGAACGTCGCGAGCGTCTGCGATCAGCGTGGCGGGTCGAAGAAGATCGTTGCCCAAAAGGCCTGCGTAGTTGTCGAGCGCCGAGGGCGCGGCGACCACCTCGAAGGTCACGTTCTGCTGCGCCGCCACAGCCGCGGCCACAGGAGTGAAGGGGTTGCCGAAGCTAGGATTACCCAACACGGCGACCGCCGCTCGCTCGTGGGCCCGTGCTGCAGAGACCGCGAGCTGAGCGGCTTTCGCCGTCACTCCAAAGGGGCCGGCGTCTCGGAAGACAGCCTGGTCGAGGTTGATGGCCGTTGGCGCCAATCGATGAAGCCTTTGTGACAGAACGGGCGGCAAACCGAAGTGTCCCACCCACCTGCATTCCGACAGCGTTCGCGCCCCTTGCAGAGTCAGCTGATCTCCGGAGCCAAATCCAAGGCCGATCACGGAGAGCATCGAGATCACGTCACTTCCACCTCACCCCGTCCAACTTGGCTCCGGTGAGGATGGCCCCATCGAGATTTGCACCACGGAGGTCCGAATTGCTCAGGTTGGCCTCCGTCAGGTCGGCGCCTGCCAGACTGGCGCCACGAAGATCCTGGTTCGAGAGGTCCGCACCTTTGAGGACAGCGCCGCGGAGCTGAATGACGGGGAAACTGGGTGTCGCCATCGCTGCCTGGTAGGCCGCCGCAGCCGCGTAGAAGGACGGGTCGATGGCGGGTGCGCAGCGAACGGCGGCTGGGTTGTAGAAGGACGGGTCGATGGCGGGTGCGCAGCGAACGGCGGCTGGGTTGTAGAAGGACGGGTCGATGGCGGGTGCGCAGCGAACGGCGGCCGGGTTGTAGATGGACGGGTCGATGGCGGGCGCGCAACGAACGGCGGCCGGGTTGTAGATGGACGGGTCGATGGCGGGTGCGCAACGAACGGCGGCCGGGTTGTAGAAGGACGGGTCGATGGCGGGCGCGCAACGAACGGCGGCCGGGTTGTAAATGGACGGGTCGATGGCGGGCGCGCAACGAACGGCGGCCGGGTTGTAAATGGACGGGTCGATGGCGGGTGCGCAACGGACGGCCGCGGGGTTGTAGGCGTCCTGGGGCGGGTATCTCGTAGGTTGCTCCAGAGCACCTAGGTGTGGATCTACTTTGAATTCCTTTTCCTGACTCATCACGTTCTCCTGAGCGGCAATGGGATTTGGGTAGGGATATTCGGCATGCAGAAGCTTGCCCGTCTGCGGATCACGGACGTATCGGGTTCGGGAGGTGGTCTCGACGATGCGACGGTGTGCGTCCAGCGCGCGACGAGCCACTTCCCAGTCGATCGCGCGCAATGAGGCCAGTTCGCGACCCGTGAGGCCAGCCCTGCCGGCCGCGTTTTCGGTCCTCGCCAAGCGCTCGAGGGTGTCGAGGTCGATGCGCTCCAACGTCAGCTCACTGAAGAGCCGCTGCAGATTCTCCAGGCTCATGGCGTGGCCTCAGCGTCAGGCGGCGCGGGCGCGGGTCGCCGCCGGGAAGAGATCGTTTAGGATCTCGAGGTTGTGGAAAAGGACCCAGGGCTCTGCCCCGATTGTCTCGGTGTATACGGCGCGAAGGTTTGTACAACGTGGAATCACGTGTTGGAGGGCTTCGACGGTGATGGGGTTGAGGGGACCCGTGTAGTCGTCGACCCAGGTGAGGTGGGCGGGATCTCCGAACATGCCGCCGGCGGTGTTGATCTCTCCGACGTGACTCAAGGGGAATTCGTCGATGCGATCGAGGAGAGGGCGTCGATGAAGCAGGTTGTAGCTGAAGAAGTGGCCCACATCGAAGTTGAGCGTTGCGCCCGTGGCTTCCACGAACGAACGGAAGAACGTGGAAAGGTGCATCTCGTCCGGTCCGGGCATGTAGAAGTGCGGAACCTCTGGGAAGAGCGACACCGGTACTCGTTCGCTCACCTCGCGCATCCGTCGAATACAAACCGAGAGGCATTCCTCCGTGAGGAAGGGCTGCACGTAGTTGGGGTGGCCTTGCGGACGAGAGCGAGCGAAGTTGGTGACTATGACGTCTTCGGTGGCCCACTCTGGCCGCCAGATGTCGACGATCTCATGGATTCTGCTCCAGTTCGCCGTGATCGTCGTACCATCGAAGGGAAGCTCGAAGTCCCCGCTGGCGTGCCAAACGTACTTCAATCCTGCGGGAAGTTGGGCCTTTAGCCGCTCCATGAAACCGCGGGAGTAGTTCTCGTAGGCGTAGACCGTCAGATACTGACAAAGGCCGCGCCGGTAACACTCGGTTACCACGTCAATGACCCCTGGCTCGCACAAATCGTTCGCCACACCCACGCCAAGCGCTCCCGCTTGGATCCGACTCGAATCTGACACTCCAAACACCTCCGGCATCCAGTGACGATGCTATCCGCGCCGGATAATATCTGCGGCTTCGCGCCATGGCAACAGGAAACACGGGCGCGCTTTGCTTGTAGAACCTCTGGGTGACTCGAAACTAGGAGGGTCCCGAGGATGCGCAAGAGCAGATTCACTGAAGACCAGATGGTCAAGATGCTGCGAGACGCCGACCGGACACGCAGGCGGGTCCCAAGATCAGGGCGGTGGCCGCCGACGAAAGCCATCGCCTCAACGACGCCTATGCCCGCATCGCCGCACACGTCGCACAGGGCAACGTGCCGAAGGTCTAAACGAGCCGCGGGCGGCGAGCGCCCCGATGCACGGGACGAGCCCAGGAGGATCGCGAGCGCCGGACGGAACCTCGGTCACCGGCGAAGGTGGAGCCTTGGCCCACCACGCCGGTGATCCGTTTTATCTCGTTGCCTCTCAGGGCAGCAGCCGACCCAGGTTGATGAGCTGGGTCTCGCCGCTGTTGTCGTCGACGCCATCGTTGTCGTTGACGATCCAGACATCGCCGGTGCGGGTCACCGCGCTGCCTTCGATCTTCTCGTAGACGGGGCCCGCCGGCCGCTTGAGATCAGGCACCAGGTCGCGAACCAGCGTCTTGGTCACGGTGGCGCCGTCGGCCACGCCTGCCAGCGTCACCCGGTAGAGCCGCTTGATGACGGCGTCGGGACCGCCCTGATTGTCGCGTTCCACCACCAGGAAGCTGCCGTCACCCAGGCTGCTGATATCGGAGAGGCCCACCCAGCCGCCGTTGGCCGAAGCCGGTGCCTCGAGCGGGTAGAAGGCGAAGGTCCAGGTGTCCGACACCACATCGTAGATGCCGATGCGCGCGTTGGCATCGCCCTGCCAGACCCGCTGGAAGGCCACGTACACCTTGCCAGCGTGTTCCGACACGCCTTCGTAGCCGAAGCGGATCTGCTTGGCGTTGATGGCATCCGGCAGCTTCACCACCTTCTCGATGACGCCATTGGCGTTCGTCTTGAACAGGAAGTTCAGGGTGTTGACCGGCCGCGCGGCTTCGCCGACCGTGCCCGCCCCTTCCGATGCGATCCAGAAGCCACCATCGCCCGCCACGGCAATGCCTTCGGGATCGATGTTCACCGTCTTGTCTGGGTTGATCATGGCCGCCAGATCCGCCTCATCGAAGACGTCTTTGCGGGTGGCGTCGTTCGCCGGAACGGTGGCATCAGCCAAATCCACGGCCGCCACCGCCTTGAACACGTCGTTCGTGTCGCGAATCGCAATTTCGCGAACGATGCGCGCAGGCCGGAAGCCCGTGTCGATGGCGAAGATGCGGTTCGCCTCGAAGGCGCTGTCCTCGATGGCGTAGAGCATGTTTCCGTGAATCGGATCGGCTGCCAGGCCCGACATGGCTGCCCACGGGATGGGGTTTCCGTTCAACCGGTCGTTCGAGATCAGCGTGGGGTAGGCCGCGGGCGCGGTTTCGTAGGCGTAAATGTTGATGACCGACCGCACGAGATCTTCGCGGCTATCCTCTTCGCTGGCCACGACCAGCAGGTTGCGCGATGGGATCGCCAGGGCGCCTTCGGGACCGATCCCGGCAGGCACCGCCTGCTTGAACACCGGCTTCCTCAGATCGGCCACGTCGTACACGAACACCAGGCTCGAACGCTCGGAGTTCACGAACAAGTAGCGATTGTTCCCGAACACCGCGAATTCCACGTTCTCAGGTTCGTTGCCTTTGTTGTCCGATCGGCCATCAGGATAATGCCCGAGGCGCGAAGCCATCACGTCCATCTCGCGACCAGAGCTGTAGACGACGTTGCCGTTGGTATCGAAAATGGTGAAACCACGGCTGCCGCCAGCCAGGTCGCCCTCGTCCGCCGTCGCGAAGAGATCCTTCGAAAGCCAGGCCACACCATCGGGCTCTCGGGGCACGTCCATCTTCGTCTCTGTCAACGAGATGATGCCGTCGTCCCTCGTGTCCACGCCCGTGAGGTTCACCTTGCCGGCGCTGAAGCTGCGCACGATGCTGCCATCGCTCAGCTTCACCAACACGATGCCGTTGTTCTCCTGCAGGCTGACCACGGCGATGTTGTCGCTGTTGATGTCCACGAACTCGGGTTCGGGATCCGTGGGGGTTTCGATGCCAGCGAGACCGGTGAGCACCACGTCTCGGGTGGTCCAGGCACTGGGCATACCCTCCAGGCTCACCACCACCAGCTTGCCCGCGGGCAGCTGAGGGATGGCGCCATCGTTCAGGTCTTCGTCACGCTGGTTCTCGATCACGACCGCGGCGTACTTGCCATCGGGGCTCACGGCCACCGAGTCGGGCTGCCCCCCAAGATCGATCTTGCGCACGGACATCTTCGTCGTCACGTCGACGACGTCCAGCTCGCCCGATACGTTCATGAAGCCGGCGCTCTTGTTTACTCCCACGAGGGCGTAGTTGCCCACCACGGCCACCGACGTGGGTTCCCCCGCCAGATCCAGGGTGCCCGCCGCTTTGGGAGCCCGCGGATCCGTGATGTCCACGAAGCCCACGACCTTGCGGGGGCTGTCCGAGTAGATGAGGGTCATGCCGTCGGCGGAGGCGGCCACGATTTCGGCGGCGGTCTGCGTATCGTCATCGCAGTTTGCGTCGATCTGGCTGCACACCGGCAGCACGGCGATGCGGTTGAAGTTCTTGCCGGTGTCGACGCTGGTGGGAGCGCAAAGGAAGGACGTGGAAACGATCTCGGTCGCCTCGAGCTGTCCGTTGCCGTTGGCATCGGCGCCGCTGTCGAAGCGGATGCCGCCGTCGAAGCAGTGTGCGTCCCCCGTGGCGAGAACGGTCTGCACGGTCAAACCGGAGTGTCCGCTGGCGCCCATGGCACCGGAAGGTCCAGCGGCGCCCGGCGCCCCCATGTCACCCGGAGGTCCGGCTTGCCCCGCACCACCAACGGGTCCTGCGGGGCCCGCGGGACCGTTCATTCCGTCTTCTCCATCGGATCCCGAGCATCCCACCAGCGGGGACAGCAGCAGGGGCACCGCAAGCACGATCTGTTTCAGCCGAAGCATTCTGTAACCTTTCCTGACGTCGTTTCGTGATCGCTCCCCAAGGGGAAGGCGCGGCGACCTTAACAGCGATGATCTTTCTTACGTCCGGGTGCGACAAAGTGTTTCCTGTCTGACAAGAACCTGTAGAAAAATTCGCGAGGTTACCGCTTGCGGTCGGCTCAACGAGCGGTCCGGTCGAACGCCGGCCGATTGGCTCCGAAGGGTTACTTCGGCTATCAGAGGCGCCTCCCCATGTCCACGCTCGTGCAGATCCGCCGCCCCTCCGAGGCCGCGGCGCCCGCGTCCTCTGGTGAGCCGCCGGCTGGCGTCCGTGGAGACCTACGGGTGCCAGATGAACGTGGCCGACACCGGGATGGTGCTTGGCATGCTGGCGGGCGCAGGCTACGGCCCGGCAGCAAGGCAGAGGATGCGAGGCGGCTTACGTTAGGGGCTGCCGCGAAAAAAGTCGATCGTCTCGTCATGTCGGTACGGTCGGGTGGATGGTGTAGTTCCACTCGCCGTGGAAGACGTTGGGATCGAGATTCACGAGTGCGAGGTCCTTGTCCGAGACGCGGCGACCCTTGGCGTAAGTGCGACTGTCGACTCGGCTCTTCACGAGCAGTCCGGTCGTCGTCGTCGTCGCTGCGATTAGATTGACGATGACTTGATGGGTGACCAGAGGCTTTCCGCGCCAGTTCTGGGTGATGAAGGAAAACAAGCGGTGCTCGATCTTGTTCCACTTGCTCGTTCCCGGAGGCAGATGACAGACGGTGATGGGGAAGCGCAGGTCGTCGACGAGCTTTTGTAGCTCGAGCTTCCATAGGCGCAGCCTATAGCCGTTGCTTCCACCTCCGTCCGCCGTGATCACGAGCGAGGTCGCGTTTGGATACCTCGAGGCGCCCATCTCGCTCCACCAGGTGCGGATGCTCTGCACCGCGAATTCCCCCGTGTCGTGGCTCACGCCAACGCTGACCCACGCCTCGTTCTTCTGGAGGTCGTAGATGCCGTACGGTGTGGCGCGTCCCTTTTCGTCGTCGACGAAGTCGTGCACGTTGACATCGACCGGATCTTCCTTCCCGCTGAGCTCGCGGCCGCCGTTCTTGTACGGTCCGACAAGCTCTCGTTTCTTCGTGTCCACAGAGATCGCCGGCTCGTTCGTTTCGAGCTGTCGACGGAGTGTCTCGTTGATGTGCTCAAACTGAGCGTTTCGATCTGGATGCTGCGCGCCCTCAAGCCGCTTGCGATTCGCCTGGAGACTGTAGCCGAGCTCCTTGAGCAGTCTTGAGACCATCTTCATGCTCGTTTGGTGCCCCTGCTTCTTGAGCGCCTCCACGAGATTGCGCTGGCTACGAGCTGTCCACAGAAGCGGCGACTCGGGATCTCCGCGTGTCGTCGATTCTACAAGCTTCTTCAGATCCGGAATCAATCTCGGATCCTTCTCGGTTGCCTTCTTGCGCCCGGCGCCTGGTCGACGGCTTCGCGTTGGCGGTAAATGCCTCGCCGTCCCGTTTTCGATCGCCCGTACTTCGGCGATCCCGCGCCCCACCACGCTCGGTGCCATACCCGTCGCACGAGATGCAGCGACAATGCCGCCGTAGCCAAAAGCGATCGCCTCGTTCGCCACGAATAGCCGCCGAGCTCTCTCTGTCAGACTCCCCTTTATCTTGCCGTAGCGATCCCGTATCTCGGATTCACGCCGCGATCGTTCCTTGGTCATGCACCTCCAATGGAGATCCTCCTCGCAGATAAAGTCAACCTATTTATTTCGCGGCAGGCCCTAACGTAAGCCGCCTTGCGCCCTAAGCTTGCTGCCGGCTCTACGAAATCGTGCAGCGCCGCAAAGAATTGTCGCTGCGCTGGATTGCCGCCCACTCGGGCAACCGTTGGAACGAATACGCCGACGCGCTGGCCACGGCCTATCGCCGTAGCGTGCGTTGAGACAACCGAGAAGCTTCGCAGTGAGTCAGGCGTGGCAAGGTAGCCTGTGCTTCGATCCAAGCGAATATGAGAATCAAATTCAATTGCCAAGGCTTTTTGGCGATAGAACTCACGCAGCTCGGCGGTCACGTGGCGAGGCAAGCAGCGACCATTAGCATCGTCCTGCCAGCTTTGCGGGAAGCTGCCGAGGTGCGCCTGCATCACCTGTTCGTGGTGCCGGGGCTTTATCGGCGGTCAGGCTCACATGTTCGTCCCAGCCGCCTAACGGCCGATCGCAATGATCTGCTCCAGCGTGTCGCAGGCCGCATCGAAGGGCTCCTGTGCAACCCGCTTTAAGGGATGCGGTTTGGCATTGCGTGCGCGCCAATCGAACGACTTAGGCTGATGCCCCAAAATGTAGCTTGTCACACCCGTCGCGCCCTTGAATCGCACGGCGAACGGGTTTGTCTCATTGAACGCAGCCGTGGTCATCGGCAATCCTATGACGATCCCGGTGCGCAGGTTGAACTCGCGCGGAGAAAGCACCACAAGAGGATGAATATCCTTCATTTCTCTTCCCGCCTGCGGATTGCAATCGATCCAAATCATGTCTCGTCTATCCGGACACCAGGACGCTTTGGGCGTAGCCACTACAATGCTTCTTTCCCGCGTGGCACCGTAGCCATCACCTCGCCCCCGTGTTTGACTGGATCGAAGGCAGCTAGCTTCTGTGCGAGGGTGAGCTTGGCTTTCCCCAAAGACCGCACCACAACTGTTGATTCTTCCGCAACAACTTCCACTGGCTGGCCAATCTCGAAGTGCGCCGAGCGCGCCACTGCAGCGGGAATCCGAACCGCCAAGCTGTTCCCCCACTGCTGGACTGTTGAGGTTGATCGCTTTGCGTTGGCCATGTAGATACAAGTATATACACCAAAGCCGGCCGCGGCAAGGGTCGCACCTAGATGGGGATAGGACGGACAAACACTGCGTCCTATCGCATCAAAAATGTCAACGCAAAGTAGAAATGTCCGCTTTTCTGCAAGTTAGAAATGTCCTCCATGCGGCGCGTCAGGGGGTATTAGCGGAGGCGGGGTTTTGGCCACTTGTCCATAGATGCACGGCGGGCACGGCCCATGCCCAGGGCAGGTGGCGACGTGCAGCTGTGGGCAAGTGCAGGGCCAAAAGCATGCCGCAGCGGCTGGTGAGCTACGCCAGCCGCTACGGCTACGTGGCGCCGTTGGTGCCCCGGTCCAGGGGGGGGGTCGACGCCTCGCGGGCTGCGGCTCTGCGGGCGCGTGCGGCTTCGGTGTAGCGACGCTGCTTGGCTTTTTGTTCCCGGTCAAACTCTTGCAAATAGCTGGCGAAGGCTTCCGCTGCGCCAGGGTTAATGCCCGTGGGCGTTGGTCCCGCTGATTCAGCCTCCGCGCGTTGGGCACGCAATCGTTCCTTTTGTCGAAGCGTGAGCTTCTTGGACCTAAGACGGGCTTCATCTCGAACCTGCTGCTGCTGCTGAATGACCGCCAGCGCAGTGCCCAATCGATTGTTCTCGACAATCTCACCCTGGTTCACGTGGGGACTCTTGTCGAAGAGTGCAAAGGAAAGCGGCTGGTTGTTGTGGCGCAATTGCACTTGGCCGTCTTTCCACAAGTGCACGCGCACGGTCTTTCCCGCAAGCTTGCTCGTTTCTGTCGTTGGTTCGACCAGATATGAGTTTCTCTGAAACTGCACCACCAGACTCTGCGACAGCTTTCGGTCCTCTTGCCACGTGAAGATGAGATTCAAGTCCTCGCCCTCAAGCAAGGGACGGTGGGCATTATGAAGACTGCGAGGAGCACGCTCGAAGCGGTTGTTGTAGGCGTCCATAAAGGCAGGGACGAAGGCATTCGCATCTTCCGCATTGCTGATACCATGAAGCCGCAGCTCCTTGACCAAACGGTCTTGCAGCGTCTTGTTCATGCGCTCTACACGACCTTTGGCCTGCGCTGTGTTCGCACAAATGATGTCTATGTTTAGTTCTCCCAATGCGCGACCATACTGCGTGACACCCTTTGCCGCACCTGTTGAACCTTCCTGGTTTACTCGGAAGATGCTGTGTTTGTCGCTATAGAAGGCCGCTGGCTTTCCATGCTTCCGTACGTAGCTTGCAGTCGCATCGAAGTAGTCGAAGGCCGATTCCACTTCCACAAAGCGCAGCTCCATCAGCCTTCCCGTGGCATCGTCGATGAACACCAACAGGGTGCATCTTTGTCCGCGGCCCTCGAACCATTCGTGATCGCTCCCATCTATCTGAACCAGCTCACCAAGACAGTCCCGCCGTCTTCGCGGCTGGTGGATGCGCGGCCCTCGTTGCGCCCGCGGCGTCCAGATCTCGGCGCCGATCATCCACTTGCGCAACGTCTCCCGGGATACACGAACGCCATGTAGCTCAGTAAGTTTCTCGTGAGCCAACGTCGGCCCGAAGTCCCTGTAGCGCTCACTGATGAGACCTACGGCGTACTCTTGCACCACCTCCGGCAACTGACGGTTGCTGGGGCGTCCGCGCTTTCGCGACACGAGAGCCCGAGGCCCTTGACACCTCATGGACTGGCACAATCGGCGCACCTGGCGCTGACTAAGTCCCAGAACCATGGCGGCTTCTGCTTGCGTCAGCCGCTTTTCCAACACTCGCTGGACGACCTGCATTCGGTCCATTTCCAGCGCGCTCATCGTGACAAGATCCCTGGCCATTGCGGCCCGAGGCTGCCAGGCAGCGGCGCCCAAAAGAGGACATTTCTAAGTTGCACAAAGCGGACATTTTCACTTTGCGTCTACATCAGAAAGCCCGATAAAATATGTTCTGTCAACTAACGTAAGCCGCCTTGCGCCCTAAGCTGGCTGCCGGGCGCCTCGGCGTCAGACCAGACGGGGTTTTTCTTTTCTTCCGGGCGCAAGATACTCATGGATGCCGAGACTCCGAATTCTATGACCCCACCGCGCACGTCTGTGCCCTTCGCCGCTGCGCTGGCGCTTGCGTTGACGAGCGGCGCTGCGGCGCTGGGTCACGAGCTGCTGTGGACGCGGCGGTTGCTGGATGTCACGGGAAGCAGCGCCGCGTCGGGTACGCGCGTGTTTGGCGCGTTTTTCCTTGGTCTTTCGCTTGGCGCTCTCGTGATCGCGCGGCACTCTGTCTTCACGAGGCGGCCCTGGCTTTGGCTTGCACTGGCCGAGCTCGCGATCGCCGCGCTCAGCGCTCCTCTACTTTTCCTACCAGAATTCACAGACTGGATTTGGCCCTGGCTCGGCCGCGCGCCTCTGACGGGCGCGGCGGGAGGGGCCATCAAGCTCCTGGTGTCTATCGTGTTCGTCTGCCCACCCGCCGTGATGATGGGCACCACGCTGCCGCTGTTGGCCGCTGCCGCGGTGGATGCGCAGCCCAATATGGCACGCCATGGGATTTGGCTCTACGGCGCAAACACGGCGGGAGGCGTGCTTGGTCTCATCCTGGTGCTGCTCGTGCTCATGCCCGTGCTAGGGGTGCGGGGCGCGATGACGATGATCCTCCTCAATGCGATCGTGGCGGGGGTGGCCTTTGGGTTCGCGCGTTCCCGCCCGCGGGCGGCTGCGGCGCGGCCCCTTCCACGCGGCGACGTGGCCGAGGGAACACGCCCCCCTCGTTGGGTCATCGCGCTGGCGGCCTTTTCGGGCTTCGGAATTCTCGCCGCTGAGGTGATCGCGCTACGCCTCCTCATGCTCCTGGCCACCACTTCCTTGCACGCTCCGTTCGGGGTGCTGGTCGCTGTGATCCTCGCGCTGGCCGCGGCCGCCTTTGCAACGCCGCTCGTGCGTACGTCCCTGTCCCTGCAGGCGGTGACGGCGTTCGCGCTGGTTGCCGCGGGCCTGTGCTTCGCGCTTGCGCCCTTTCTCTTCGTCCAAGTGGCGGCCCATCCCGATTGGCTCAGCGCCGCGGGGGCGGGCGCTTTCGTTGCGCGGTTGGCTCTGCTCACGCTCGCGGTGATCGGCCCTGGCGTGTTGTTTGCGGGAACGGTGTTTCCAAACCTGTTTCGTTTGGCACGTGGTCGCAACGGTCATGCCTCGGCTCTCGCGTGGTTGCTCGCGGCCAACGGTCTGGGCGGTCTGATTGGCGCCGAAGTGGCGTATCGAGGGCTGTTGCCCTGGCTCGGACCACACGTCGCGTTGGGCGCTGTCGGGCTGCTCTACGTCGTGGCCGGTGCCTTGATGGCGGCGTTGGCAAAGTCGATGCGGCACGTATTTCTGGCGGCCCCGGTGCTCGCTGGGGTCGTGGCGCTCGTGTTCGTGCCCTTGAGGAATCTGCCCATCGTGAACCCCCACATGAACTTCGCCATCATCGCGCAGGAAAGTGGACGTGAGGGCACGCTGGTGGTGGCCGACCACCCGCAGATGGGGCGCCTGATGCTGGTCGACAACCAGTATGTGCTCGGAAGCACGAGCGCTCGCCACGATCAAGAACGCCAGGCCCACCTCGCGTTGCTGCTGCATCCGCTCCCGCGGCGTGTGGCCTTCATCGGGGTAGCCACTGGCATGACGCCCGGGGCGGCGCTGATGCATCCCGAGGTGCAAGCCATCGAGGCGATCGAGCTCTCCGAAGTGGTGACACGTATGGCCCGCCAGCACTTCGGCGATGTCAATCATCACGTGCTGGATCACGAAAAGGTGACGGTAGCCGTTGAGGACGGACGCAGCTATCTGGCCGCTGCACAGGACGCCTTCGACGTCGTTGCGGGGGATCTGTTTTTGCCGTGGGGCGCGGGGGCGGGAAGCCTTTACAGCCTTGAACACTTTCGCGCCGTCAAGCGTGCCCTTCGGGAGGGAGGGCTGTTTTGCCAGTGGTTGCCGGCCTACCAGCTGACGAGCGATCAGCTCACCCTCATCATCAACACCTTCCTTCAGGTGTTCCCCGAGGCGGAGCTGTTTCGCGGCGGGTTTCATCCCGACCGGCCAACGCTTGCGCTGATCGGCCTCAAGGGGCCCGGCCTCGATTGGAACGTTGTGCGCCAGCGCGCCGACGCCTTGCGCGCGCGTGATGACGTCAAGGACCCGAGCGTGCGTTCACAAGAGGCCCTGGCGCTGCTTCACCTTGGCCCTGCAGCGCCGCTGGTGCAGCCCGCGACGCCTGTGAACACGCTGGCCAACATGCTGTTCGAGCGCGATGCCAGCAAGGTCCGTCTTTCCGGGGGCGGCCAGGGACTCTATCTCTACAATCGCAACTGGACCACGTTCCTCGAAGGCCGCTACCGACATTTGGGCTCGGGCGCGGCTGAACTCACTCGGTCAGAGGCCGTGCGAAGGTGGGCCCGTCTCGGCATCATGCTCACCAACTGGGAGATAGCCCGTCGCACAGGGCATGCATCGGCCCCGGATCTGCAGCGGCAGATTGCGCAGGCGTTTCCGCGCTCGGTGGCCGCCGACCATGGCGCGGACTGGTCACATTGGCCCGGACTCGGCCGATGGCAACTCGAGCGCTGAGACGGAAGTGGTTCGAGGCGAAGGAGCGACTGCACGCGGCCGAAGTCCCTGTGTCGAACCGTTCTTACGCAATTGACTTGCAGAATATAAATAAAATGCAGAAATGAATGAGTTGCATTAATTCGGGCTGCGGGCTAGGGTACATGAGCGTCGGGCGGCAGGGGCGGGTCAGCCAGGGTTCGTGAAAAGTCCGTGGCGGGGTGTGGGGCCACTCCCGGCGCAGTTTCCTTCCCCAGCAGGAGGGGGACCCTCTACGTGTGCGTCCCGGCGCCGCCCATGGCCGTGATGGCGGCTAGCCACCGATTACAAAGCCGAACCGCGCCTGATCAGTGCGGCCATCGGCCAACTCCACGTTCACGGTCGTAAGCCAGTACCCTGGCATGAACAAATTCACGGGCGCGGCCTGATACTGACCTGACTGAGGCCCCGACGTCACGACGACCGTCGTTCCGGACCCATGTCCATGGTCCGGCATGCGAGGCACCACCGTAACTCTCGCCCCCTCGGGCCGCGTGCCGTCGATTGGCCTCACGAGCAACGACCACTGGCTTTGTCCCTTCAGGGGTGGCGGAGGCGTCGCCTCGAGAAGGGTGACCTCAATGAGGCCTCTTTCACCTGTTGCCACCATGCCGGGAACGAAGACCAGCGCCCGCGCGTCGCGTGGGTCCACCTGAAGCGGGGGGGGCCGCGTCCCCCGGCGGACTTTGCCCCAGGCCTTCGTCGTTCCTTTCCCCTGCGTCCTCGGTTGGTCCTTGGCCGAGAGGCGCAGGGCCAGCCGCATCCGTCGGGGAGGGGGCCGGGTCATCGCAGCCGGCCAGGACGAGCAGGGCCCAGAGCGGCGCCAGAGCGAGGAACTCCCCCCGGCGGATGCGGCTTCCGGGCCTTCCTCTGCGAATCAAGGCGCGCAGCAACATCAATCCGAGACCTTGATGGTCGCGGCTACGGGTTGCAACTGGGTCCGCACATACTGGACCGCCCGCTCGATCTCCGCCCGCGAAAACACCTTGTGGTACGGCGACATGTGGGAGAAAGCTGAACCATCGGGCAGGCGACCGATGGACCCGAAGGCTACCATGCGCGCCTGTTCCGCGGCAGAACGCTTTTCGAGCCAGTTCGCGATGGTGCGACCGCCGGCCTGCTCCTGCTCGCCGGGCATGAAGTAGACTTTGAACTTGGTCAGGTCGACAGCTTGGCCAGACCAATCCGCATGGCAATTCGTGCAGGCGCGGGGCCCGGTCTCGGGCAGCATCGCCTCGTAGACCTCTTTACCCGTTTTTCCCGCGTCGGCAGGCAACACGACGCAGCTAATCCCGTTGCAGCCATTCGTTCCCGCACAGGTGTGTTCGGTCGTGACGCCGGGATCCCAGTCCCCGTAGGAAAAGCCCGCGCAGCTGTTGACGCCCGCGCAGGCGGCGTGCACCTGCGTGTAGCCTGCGCGCTGATCACAGGCTTGCTTGATCTCCGCGAAGGTGCGGGTGCCTTCCGTTTCCAGAGTGACCATGGGTCCCACGGGAGCTGCCGCGTCCGCAGGGGCAGGGGCCGCGTCGGGAAGCGAACAAACTCCCCCATCGCTTGGCCCGGCATCGGCTTGCGGGGGAGGGCAGGAGCACATCGACGACGCGTCGAGGACCACGGGGTCGGGTTCCATGGTCGCATCGTCACTGCATCCCAGAGCCCCGACGCCCAGCAAGCCGGTCAGGGCGCTGGTCATCAGGGCACGCGTGGGCGTGCTCGCGACGTTCGAGGGAAGGGCCGGTGCGATGAGGCTGAAGAGGCGAGCTCTACGGGACATGGTTTCCTCTGTAGTCGTTGACGGCCCGGAAGGCCCAAGTTACGTGAAGTGCGCATCCTCTCCGCGATGGCGGTTCGTGGGAATGCGACACTTTGTCGCAGGGAGCTTTTTCCGCTGCGGATCGTAGGAACTCACTTCAAGATGGCGCGCATGTCTCGAAAACCCGCCGTATCGGGCGGAGACACATCGAACCCCTCGGTCCCGATATCGACCGAAACCGTGTGGTTAGCCCCCGCGCCGTTGCGATCGGTGAGCTCCATTCTCAGTGCGTAACCCCCTGCAGCGATCTCACACCCGTGCAAATCCCGAAGGTCCCAAACAACCTCGTGAACCGTGTGTCCCGTCAAGGTAGCACCCGTGATGGCATCCACCTCGTTGCCCCCCGAGACGGCGAGCCAGGCCGAGAGCCACTTGGCGCGCACGTTGCCCCACGAAGCGAGCGTACGGACGAACTGCCCTTGGCTCGTCTCCATCCAAATGGCGCCCACGTTCTTGGGTGCGAAGCGGCCTCCCAGGGGAGCCGTGCGGACCGTGAAGGTGAGCGTGCGTTCAGATCGTGGAACCGCGCACGCCGGATTGTTGTCCGGAGCGTCCGCAGACCCTGCATCTCGGACGAACAGCTCGGTAGGCAGGGTAAGCGCGTCGGTGTCAAGGAAGTCTTTGGCTGGGTCTGTCGGGTAGCAGGCCGTGAGGCAAACCAGGACGAGAGCCGAAAGCCACGACGCGCGAGCGGGTGCGCCCTGTTTCTGGGTTCGTTCGTCGTGGGGGCGTTCTCCTGCGGGGGGCCTGCTCGGACCACGTTGGCCTCGTCCTCCGTCTACGTGCGGGCGGATACCGACCGCACCACCGTCGTCTCCCCGGAGATTCGCGCCGCGGCCGCGGTGGGAGAGAGGGTCACCGTCGAGGCCTCCGAGGTCGTGGATGCGTGGACGGGCGCCTCGATCGACGTCATCACGGCTGCCACCGGCACCATCCGCGAGCGGCGCTTCGAGACGAACGCCCAGGTGGGCTACAGGGGTGACCTCTGGGCGTTCGCCCTGGGGCTTCGGCACTCTTTCGAGAACGACTACGGGTCTTTGGGGGGCTCGCTGCGGCTGGCGGCTGACGTCTTCCAGCGCAACACCACCTTGGCTTTGGTGGGTTTTGGAAGCACGGATGCAGTGGGACGTGCGGGAGATCCAGGCTTCCGCCGCGGGGTCGTGCAGCTGGGGGGGCGTGTCTCCGTCACGCAGGTGTTGACGCGTTCGACGCTGGCCGAGTTGCAGTGGGAGAGCGTTCGCCTCGAAGGATATCAAGCGAGTCCCTATCGCTTCGTGGGCGTTGGTGGCGATGGCGTGTGTGGGGGGCGAGCGGTGTTCTGTCTGCCCGAACATGTACCGGACGGTCGTCTGCGCAACGCACCCTCGATCCGGTTGCGCCAGGCGCTCTCCACCCGCGCCTCTTTGGGTTGCGATTATCGCTTCTACTTCGATTCTTGGGGCTTGCAGTCCCACACCATCGAACCTGACCTTGCCTGGCTGATGGGGCGGTCGGGAACGTTGAGCGTAAGCTTTCGCCATCACACGCAAGGACGGGCTGACTTTTACCGCGCTCGTTACCTTGGTCTCGACGGCAGTGAAGGATTTTTTACGCGTGATCGCAAGCTCTCGACGTTCTCGTACCATGGTGTGGGACTCTCCTACGTTCACGATCTGAGGCTTCGCGACGAGGGTACGGTCCTGCAACTGGGGGCTCGTGCCGCCTTTACACGATTTCATTATCTGGAGTTCCTTGGGCTTGAACGGGTATCGGTGCTCGAGACCACGGCGTACGTCGCCTTGCGCTTCGAGTGACGTCGGCGCAGGTGACGACCCGCAACGAGGGCGAGACAAGCCCATGGCACAGACGGGATGCTCCCCCCGGCGGCGGACAGTGAACAGCCCGCCAGGGGTGTGCCTTCGGCGCGCAGTTCGTGACGAACTTCGAGCACACCGTCACCTTGGCTGTCGCCTGCGCTGTTTGAAAGCACCACCCCGAGTGCGAAGGTCAGCGACTTCGTCGGGGGCGCTGTAAAGGAGAGCGAGACCTCGCTGGCGCCGCAGTCGAGAACACCCACCACGCGCCGGAAACCAAGGTCATGCGCGTAAAACGCAGGTGGCGCGCTACCGACTTCGTCGCAGCGGGATGCTGGGTTCGCCTCGGCAGCAGGGGGCAATGTCACGGGAGGTGAACGGCCGAGGTCATCCATCAGTTCCATTTGCAGTGCGTGAGAGCCCCGATCCGGTGGCCAGCTCAGAGTGAGATTGTAGGTGGCGCCGGGAATGAAGGTGCGGGGCAGGGCGCTCTCGACGGGGGCGTCGTTCGTGAGGTTCCGCCAGGCGATGGCCACGACCGGCTCGGGGCCTCCCTCGTGGCATACACCGCAGCCAAACCCATCACCTGGCGCTCCCGTGAATTGTCTGCCCCCGCCACCGCCCTCCAGCGCCGGCAGCGCGAAGCGCCCGGGGTCCGAGAACGCCTGCGCAGATGAAGGAGCTGCAAGACCTGCGAGGCAGAACGCGGCCATCAGTGGCTTCATCGAAGAGTCTCCGCGGTCACGGCCCAGAAAAAGAGCGCCTCCCATCGGGGATCCCTCTTTGTCAGATAGATGCTTTGGCCCCAGGGGTCGTCACCCGCGTGACCTGCACCGCCTGCCTCCACGGCCAACGGTTTTCGAAGGAGGGGGCCGCGCCGGACGCCGGATTCGCCCGCCAGCATGGAGGCCGCTCGTGTATACGCGAGGGCCAGCTCCTCAGCCGTGGGAGGATCGAAGAGGGCCGTCGCTGGGTCGAGCCGGGTGCGCCCGGGGCCGTGCACGCGAAAGAAGCGCTGTTCGTTTCCGTGACAACCCGAGAACGCGCAGTCGGCGAGCAGAATCGGATAGACGGTGGACGCAAACGCCGCAGGGTCGGGGCGGGGGGGGGACGCCTCCTCGGGAGGGGGTGCGCAGGCCCACAGGATCGAGCCGACGAAGCACGCGCCCCATCGCCTCAGCATGGGTCTACGCCCTCCCAGAAGCCGAACTTCACCGACTCGGCAAGCCAGGCCTTCACAAGGTGCGAAAGACGAGTGGGGGGCAAAGCGATGGCTTCACGCTCGAGAGCCGCCAGGGCCTCGGCCAGCGGCAATTCCGACAAGCGTTCGTAGAGACGTGCCTGCAATTCGTCGATCAGCCACAGGCGAGGCCCGGTTTCGCCCCTTACGAGGGCGGCGTGAACCCGCCGGGGGTGTTGCGGGGGTAGGGGCACGGGGGCTTCTGGAGGGAGTGAGGTCAAGCGGCTGCGCAACGCGAGCAGGGGCCAGTCTTCCTCGACCAAAAAGAACCGACCCGAGGGACGAAGGCGGCCCGTGGCCAGCTGGTCCGTGCCGACTCGCTGAAACGCACGCGACGTCTCCGCCCGGGGTTCCGGGGCCCAAAAAGCTGCACGGTACGCAGCATCGATGCGAGCGGCCTGGACGAGCGCCGTGGCGGATACGGCCGCACCCTCGAACGGCGGGAGTCCTGCGTTGTGACCTTGCGCGAGCCAATCGTCGAAGCCGAGGGCAACCTCCCCGAGGTCGTGCCCCCGGGGTGGGTGCTTTTCCAGGAAGCCTGCGACCAAACCGTTGAAGCCCCAAGCCCCCGCCAGTGCCGCGACCAGGCGATACTCGTTTTGCATGACCGCGAACAAACGAAACCAGTACTGTCGCTGGTAGACCGCCAGCCTTTCGCCGGGACTGAGCCCATGGCCCGCTTTGGCCTCGTTCAACAGTCGACGAGGATAGTCTTCAGGACGGGCTCGCAGCGTCCGCGACCTGCGGTCCAGGGGCGTTCTCAGGACGTCAGAGAAGTCTCTCTGAAACTGCGCGAGCCAGGCAGGGCCTGCCAGGGTCATGCGCGGACCTTTCGTGCCTCGGCGAGTTCCTCGATGACGACCTCGAGGGGTGGTATCGCTGCGTCCCACTCGACGAGCGTAGGAAAGGGCCCCCCCAAAGCCCAGGCGAAGCGATAGAGCTCCCAAACCTCCCGAATGATGGGTTGGTCGTGGGTGTCGATGATCGTTCCATCCGGCTGTTTCGTGTGGCCAGCGAGGTGCACCTGCAGCACGCGCGAGTAGTCGATCGCCTCGAGGTACACCCGTGGGTCGAAGCCGTGGTTGACGCTCGAAACGTACACGTTGTTGATGTCCAACATGAACCAGCAGCCTGAGTCTTTGACGACGCGGGAGTAAAACTCCCACTCCGGCATGGAGGAGCGCTCGAATGCGACGTAGGTGGACAGGTTCTCGATGCCAAAGGGCCGGTCAAGCCGGCGCTGCACTTCACAAGCACGCTCTGCAGCCAGCTCGACGAGCTCGGGGACATAAGGGGTGGGCAGCAGGTCGTGGTGCGAGACGCCTTCGGCCCCCGACCAGCACAGGTGATCGGTGACGAAAGGCACCGCGAGAGCATTGGCCAGATCGGTGACCTTCTGCAGGTACTCTTCGTCGAGAGGCGCGTGTCCCAGGAGGTTCAGCGTCACCCCGTGCATGACCACGGGATAGAGGGCACGAATCCGTGCCAGATGCCGGTTGGGTGGTGAGTCTGGACGAAGATAGTTCTCCGTAATGATCTCGACGTAATCAACGGGTGGTTTGGTCGTCTGGAGTGCGTCGTAAAACGGGGGCCGGAGCCCAACGCCCAGGGCGTCGCGGGCGAGGGCAGGCCTGGCGGTGTCTTTGGCCTTTGGAGACACGAGCCCGGGAGGGTACCTCAGGATCGTTCTGCCTCCCCTGCGGCAATAGGTCGCACCCCCTGACCTTGCCCCCGGGGCTGGCTGGCGGCACCCTCGTGGCATGCAGGATCGCAGTTTGCGCACACGTCTCGGCCTTCTTGCCTGCGCGCTTCTTTCGTTCCTCACGGGCTGCCTGCGTGTTCCGCCCTACCTGCGAGAGACCCTGGCCCGACGCGACATGACCCTGGGGCGGGAGGCCGCCCTTCGAGCGGGGGAACGCCACGCGCAGGCCTACCGAGAAGGTGCGAGTGGGGGAGGAGAGGTCCGAAGTGGAGGTTGCGGGTGCAACTGACGCGCCGGGCGCATCGCACGTTCGAGCGGTCTCACGGCCGCATGCGTCACGCTGGGCGGAGACGTCAACAGTGTTCAGCTTGACCTGAGGGCGCTCTTCGATACCGTCTCCGCGGAGACTACGATGACCATGGTCATGGTCATGTGCCGACCGTGTGATCGTTGCCACCGCTCTGGGAAAGGGCCTCCCCTTGTTGACCAAAGATGAGAGGATCCACGGGTTCGCTGACGTCACCTCTATCTGGTGATGGCCATGCCACGGGGCTCGCGCCAACGTGAAATGGTGTTCAGCACCAGGCCGCCCACACGCCGTCGCAAAGGCGTTTGGCCTCCAAGTGTGCTTGTGAATCCGTCCGTTTCGGGCGACGCTCGGGTTCCGAGGGAACTGCGTGGTGTGGACGTGTCGATGAGTGGCGAGCCGATCATCCGAGAGCGCCTGCAGAGGTTCGTGGAGCTCATGCAACGCGTGGTTTCCCTGCGTTTCCACGTCACCGATGCGCAGGGGGGTGGATAGGAAGTTTAAAGGAGACAACGCGTCGAGTCAGAAAGCCCGATAAAATATGTTCTGTCAACTAACGTAAGCCGCCTTGCGCCCTAAGCTGGCTGCCGGGCAAAGGAATCGTCAGAAAGGGCCTGCCGCGAAATAAATAGGTTGACTTTATCTGCGAGGAGGATCTCCATTGGAGGTGCATGACCAAGGAACGATCGCGGCGTGAATCCGAGATACGGGATCGCTACGGCAAGATAAAGGGGAGTCTGACAGAGAGAGCTCGGCGGCTATTCGTGGCGAACGAGGCGATCGCTTTTGGCTACGGCGGCATTGTCGCTGCATCTCGTGCGACGGGTATGGCACCGAGCGTGGTGGGGCGCGGGATCGCCGAAGTACGGGCGATCGAAAACGGGACGGCGAGGCATTTACCGCCAACGCGAAGCCGTCGACCAGGCGCCGGGCGCAAGAAGGCAACCGAGAAGGATCCGAGATTGATTCCGGATCTGAAGAAGCTTGTAGAATCGACGACACGCGGAGATCCCGAGTCGCCGCTTCTGTGGACAGCTCGTAGCCAGCGCAATCTCGTGGAGGCGCTCAAGAAGCAGGGGCACCAAACGAGCATGAAGATGGTCTCAAGACTGCTCAAGGAGCTCGGCTACAGTCTCCAGGCGAATCGCAAGCGGCTTGAGGGCGCGCAGCATCCAGATCGAAACGCTCAGTTTGAGCACATCAACGAGACACTCCGTCGACAGCTCGAAACGAACGAGCCGGCGATCTCTGTGGACACGAAGAAACGAGAGCTTGTCGGACCGTACAAGAACGGCGGCCGCGAGCTCAGCGGGAAGGAAGATCCGGTCGATGTCAACGTGCACGACTTCGTCGACGACGAAAAGGGACGCGCCACACCGTACGGCATCTACGACCTCCAGAAGAACGAGGCGTGGGTCAGCGTTGGCGTGAGCCACGACACGGGGGAATTCGCGGTGCAGAGCATCCGCACCTGGTGGAGCGAGATGGGCGCCTCGAGGTATCCAAACGCGACCTCGCTCGTGATCACGGCGGACGGAGGTGGAAGCAACGGCTATAGGCTGCGCCTATGGAAGCTCGAGCTACAAAAGCTCGTCGACGACCTGCGCTTCCCCATCACCGTCTGTCATCTGCCTCCGGGAACGAGCAAGTGGAACAAGATCGAGCACCGCTTGTTTTCCTTCATCACCCAGAACTGGCGCGGAAAGCCTCTGGTCACCCATCAAGTCATCGTCAATCTAATCGCAGCGACGACGACGACGACCGGACTGCTCGTGAAGAGCCGAGTCGACAGTCGCACTTACGCCAAGGGTCGCCGCGTCTCGGACAAGGACCTCGCACTCGTGAATCTCGATCCCAACGTCTTCCACGGCGAGTGGAACTACACCATCCACCCGACCGTACCGACATGACGAGACGATCGACTTTTTTCGCGGCAGCCCCTTAGTCTCAGGGGTAAAGCACTCAAGGAGGCCGCGGCCACTCTTGACATAAGCGTGAAAACAGTTGAGCAGTATTGGGCGCGGATCTACGTCAAGATTGGCTGCAATAGCCGGGAAGCTGTTGTAGGCCAGCTTGTTGAAATGATGACTGAAAGCCCAGATAACTATTTATCAGACCCACGCACAAGCGGCCGTGCCTAGGACGTTCCAAGCGCGAGACGTCCATGTGTCCTATTTTGGCGTGCGTACAGGAACTACAAGCGCCACGTCCCTCCGCGGCAAATTTGTCTGATAAAACATGTTCTATCAACTAACGTAAGCCGCCTTGCGTCCTTAGCCTTACTGCCGGGCGAAAACAAGGACCACGCGAGAATCAAGCCGTATTGAATCAGTATTTCACAATACATTTGCATGGCGCGGTCAGATCTCCCCCCTCCAGCCCCACCCTCGGCTCCCTACAGAACCTCAAGCCGGCCACAGATCCGAATCACATCCCGTCTCGCCCGTGCCTCCGGGCGGTCCCCTCGCCGGTGACCACGTGGGCACCTCCGCTGAGAGGCCCTTGTAGGCCAGGATCGTCTCGATAGCCCCCCGCTCTTGCACAGGGCCCAGCACCTTCATCGGCCCCGCGCAGCGCGGGCACACCAGCACCTCGTGAGCGAACACGCGCCGCATGAGCTCGGCCCAGCTCATCGCCGCTGCGTCGCCTCGCTCCCGTAGCTCCGTGACGTGGTCCTCACCCCCATCACCTTCGCCCTCGCGCTTGCCACACCCTCGTCGCGCCTTGCGCCCTGCCCCTCCCGGCACGATGCGGGCCCGATCCGCCGCCGCAGGCGCGAACACCCCGTGGTAGCGAACCAGTTGGGCGCGCGGACGTGGCACCAACGCAACCAGCTTCTCGATGAACTCCTCGGGCGTAAACGCAACGTGCGTGGTGCCGTCGCGCCACGGCCGTTTGAGCCTGACGGCCACTCGCCCGTCGGGCAACTCCGAAAGCCTATCTTCGCTCAGCGGTGGCCGTGCGATGTAGCGAATCAGCCGCTCCAGGCCGTCCCTGTCGTTGGCTGCGATGCGCGTGCTGGCGTGCAGGTTGAAGCCCTCCACGAACGCGCACTGCTTCCCCAACACGTAGGGTTCCCACGACGCGATCGGATCGTTGCCGAGCCGCATGACCGCTTGTCCTCGGCGCCTTCCCGTGGCGATGAGGGCTTTGACCGAAGCGCCTGCGATCACGGAGAGCGCCTCGGCGTCGGCAGCGTCTCGTTCCTCTGACGAGGCAAGCGCCCGCGTTACACCCTCCCAGATCCGCGCGGTCACCTCGGCCACCTCCTCATCGCGCGGAGGTGGCGTGGCGAAGAACGCGGGCCGCCCGGGCGTGTCGACACGGAACACGCCGTCGGTCACAACGGAATGAAAGTGAACGTTCAGCGCAAGGCCCGAGCCGAAGCGCTGAATCACCGTCACGGCGCCCGTGGCGAGCGCGCCGCGCACTCCGGCCTTGCGCGCACGCTTTCGGTACCACCGGCTCACCTCGCGCAGAAAGACCCTCAGCACCACGCTGGCCAGGTGTGGCTCGCGCGCCATGCGGTAGCGAAGCGCGTGCGGCACCGTCAGCACCCACTGGCGTGCTGGGACCGCCGGAAACACGTTGTCCACCACGTGCGCGGCCGTCTCGGCCATGCGCCGCCCAAGGCAGCTGGGGCAAAAGCCTCTTCGTTTGCACGAAAACGCCACGAGCCGCGTCTCGGCGCAGGCTTCGCAACGAACGTTGACGAACCCCTTGCCCAGAATCCCGCAACCCAGATACGCCTCGAACTCCGCCGCCACGAAGGCGGGCAGAAAACCACCCTCGCCTTGCAGATTGTCGCGGAACGTGAGCCAGGTGTCCTGCACCACGCGGTGAAGCTGCGTCTTTTCAGGCTCCCGGCGCCGATACCCCGAGACTTTCCCTGCGGCTCTGTCGACCACCCGGGCTTATCGCGCCCGCAAACGAGACCCGCCCCCCTGGAGCCCCGAAGAGGCTAGCCTGACAGGAGACGGAAGGGTGTACCCGGTCTGCCGGGCGGCCAAACGAAGCCTCTGGCCCCCCAACAGGAGAACGCCTGTTTCCAGGACCGGCCGGCACCTGATAGAAAGGCCGCCATGTGGACGCAGACGCTTGCCCAAGTCCTCTGCCGAGGTGGGTGGGCAACCGCGTTCGCGATGAGCGTGGCGGCCTGCTCGGTCGTGACCTACCAGCCTGTTTCGGGCCTTTCACGCCCCACGGCCATCAGCGCCGAGCGGAGAAACTTCGAGGGCCGGCGGATGGTGCTGCGCTGCTTGCCCGGCGGCTACCTCGACCCGCGCGACACCCAGCGCCTCTGCGCGCGCGTGCAAGCGTTGTTTGCGGGGCAAGGCGCCGAGGTGCAGATGGCGCTCACCCGCGCCGGCACCCAGCTTGGTGGGCCGCCCGCGCAGGCGGGGGCGGTCGACCTCGTGCTCGAGCTGCGGAGCCACTTGATTCACAAAGAAAGCAACGTCTGGCTGAGCATCCTGTCCGGCCTCTCGCTCACGCTGATTCCCGCGATCAGCAGCTTTTCGTTCGCGCAGGACGTGGTCGTGCTCGACGCGGATGGCTTTCAACTGGCTTCGGAGACCCTCGAGGGACGCTTCGTCACGTACTTCGGGGCGGGCGTGTGGAGCGTCAACAAAGTGCTGGACCTGCTGGTCCGCGAAGAGGACGAACACCTCACAGGCGACACGGCCAAGACTGACTTCTCGAAGGATTTTTATCGGCAGTTGAGTCAAATCGCGCTGAACGCGCACCTGCGCGCCCGGGTGATGCGTGCGTTCGACGAACCCCCGCGGCCGAACGCCCCTCCCCGGCCCCCCCTGTCATCGGCGGCACCACGATGACCACGTACTTTTTGTTGTTCCTGCTCGATCACTTTCTGTCGGGCCGCCACGCCGATCCCTCGCCCGGGGTGGTCCATGGCAAGGCGGATGTCAGGAACCTCGAATGCACGCGGCTCAGTCAGGCCGTGGCGCACGACCGCCGGCCTGGCGAAGTGGCAGAGCCCTCACCCCGGGTCACCTGGGACCGGGGCTCGGCGCTCGTCTGCCGGCAGCGCTACGTGCGCCTTGGCGAGCGGGACCCGCGCGACGAAGCGGTGCTGTCTTCGCTCGGGCGCCACGTGGGTGACATCACCCGCGAAGCCAGCGCCGCCGTGGCGGGTGACGTCGTTTGGCACGTCGACGCCTTTTACCCGGACCTGTTGGTCTCGGCGAAGATAGCGGTGGCCGCAAAAACGAACCTCGTCGAGACCGGCCGTTCGGTGTCGGACCGGGTGCCCCTGCTCGCCGCGGGCGACTTGGCGGTGTTCGGCAAGCTGTCCCCCGTGCGGTCCTTGCCGATGGCGTGCGTCCGCTACTTTGCGGAGGGCTCCCTGGGTCCGCGGGACGTGCTGCTTGCGATCGCCTTGCTGGACGAGCAGGAGACGCAGCTCCACGGTGGCCTTTGCCAGCAAGGCACCTGGAGGTGGCTGAGGTGAAACGCCCTCGTCTCCTCGCAGCCTGGGCGCTCGCCTTCGTGGCATCCACCGCGCACGCCAACGACGCGGAGCTCTCGCCGGCGCAGCGGACGGAGATGGAGGCGTTGCGCGGAGAGATTGCCGCCGGAATCCAGCTGCAAGCCTACGACCTGCTCGACGAACTGGTCCACGGCTGGCTCCAGCGCCCCGTGTTCGACCAGCAGACGCCCGTCGTGCTGGGAGACATTGGGGTGCCCGTGGGCTTCGGCAGCGGCATGAAGGCGCTCGTCGAGACCCATCTCGCGGGCCTTTTGGTGGACAACCCGCGCACGAACGCCGTGCTCGTGCACTGCCCACGCTGCACGGCGGTCGTGATTCACTCGGGCGCCCAAGGCACCGTCATCTCCCGCGGTGTGGACAATCCAGCGGCCCTCGCCGAGGCGGGAGCTTCGCTGGGCAGCCACCACGCGCTCTTCGTGGACTTCGAGGCCGAGGGCACGGCGCTGGTCCTGCGCGCACGCATCACGCGGCTCGAGCCGACCCTGCCCATCGTTTACGCGAAGACCCTCTCCACCACCACCTCCGCCCCGGCGCTCCTCCGGACGGGCGAACGCCTCAAGAGCGCCCGGGAAGCGCGCCAGGAGTTCGACGATGCCCTGCGAGGCCGCAGCTGGTACCTGGTGCCGTTGCGCATGGGTCTGCGCGCTTATGCCGCGGCAGAGGACGTGCCCGTGGTGGCACAACCCTTCGGTTGGATCCAGATGGGGGTGGAGGGCGCGCTCAGCCAGGCCCGTTTGTGGACGGCGGGCTTTGCGCTTGGCTTTTCGTGGGCGCCGGAGTCCCACTGGGGGTGGTTGGCGCAGGCGCGGATCTCACGGCTTTTGAGCGGCGCCGCCACGTCGCTCACGCGCCCTGACCTTTACGCGTTCGTGGGCGCTTCGATCATCTCCGTTCACGGCGATGGCTCCTCGATCTTTCGCAACCGCGTTCCCTCGCTGGAAACCCTGCTGGGACAAGTCAACCGGGTCGAACCCAAGGAAACGTTCGCTGCGTTCCCGCTGGGGCTCGAGCTGCGGGTCAAAAACCGCATCGGCGTGGGCGTGTATCTCGAGTCGGCGCCCGCGTTGAGTGACGCCGACGCGATCGGAACGTATCTGGATCTCGGCATCGTGGCGTTTCAGTCGTACGGCGTGGAGGTGTCCTTTTGCTTCTGAGGCGGGGCCGAGCCCCGGGCCGCGTGGCGTACGTGCTCACGCTGCTGGCGGCGCTGTGTCCGAAGGCCGCGTCCGCCGCCACCGAGACCACGCGCGAGGCGTTGGCGCGCATGGAAGAGACACTGGTCATGAAGTTCACGGATGAGGGGCTCGCCCCACAGGAGCTGACGCCCGCCATCGTCGTGAGCGTGACCCCCGCGTGGGAGGCCAGCGCCACCTGGTATCCCAACGCGGCGCTTTCGTCGCTGGCGCGTGTGTTCGGCAGCGCGGCGTTGCGCGCCTGCGAGGCTTGCATGTCCCCGCGCACCTACGTGGAGCCGGGCCGGGTGGAGCAAGTGTCCACCGCGCCCAGCCTGGACGAGATCGTGCGCCTCGATGAAGGCAGCCGCGGGCAGGCGGCCCCGGCCCGCACGGCGATTTGGCTCGATGAAACGCCCGAGGGTGTGTCCCTGCGGATCGTGAACCTCGCAAACGGGCGCATCATCCTGGCCGCGAACATCGACCCCCTGCTGACGCGCACCGCCCGCACGCGGCGCTCGTTCACGCTGGCCCAGGAGCTCGACCGCCGATCGCGCGGCGACAGCATCACCCACACCTTTGTCGACCTCGCCGTTTACCCCGGCCAACACCTGTCGCTCGATTGGGCGGAGCAGTGGGGCACCACCAACAGCAACCTGTCCGGGTTTTCTCTCTCTTTTTTCGATCCGGTTTTGGGACTGGGTGGCGCTTACTACCGCGCCCTGCCGGATGCGATGAACATCTCCGTGGGCGCCAAAGTTCTCATGGCCTTTCCCACCGCCCTGGTGCGCGCCTTCGGGGGCGAAGACGACGTCGTCGATCCCCTGTTGACGGGCGTGTTCCTCGCCCGCGTGCCCTTCGGACGTTCCAACTACGGCGTCATTTTGTCGGCCTCCACCAACGGACGCATCGGCATCGGAATCTCACTCATGAACACCTCGCTGCTCCCCTTCGTGCCATGACCAACGCGCGTATCGCCTTGCTCGTTGTCTTTGTCCTGTGCGGCTGCGCGGGGCGCAACTACACCTACTATCTGCTCGATCCCCCGCCCGCCACGCATCCGGCGCTGACCGAGGGCGGCGTGCTGACGCGTCCCCTGGGATTCGGAAGCACCACCGTGATGAAGGTGCGGTGGAATGACGGCAACGTCATCACGGAGGTGGACGTTCCGGTGCTCGCCACCGGCCAGCGCATCGTGATCGAACACGGCGCCGGCAGCCCGGACGTCAAGACCATCCCCGCGACCCGCGTGGTCCCGCCGCCGCCCACGCGTGCGGACGAAGCGCTCGTGGAGGCGTACCGCGCCCGCGGCCTGCGGGTGGACGAGGACGCGCCCGAGGTCAGCATCGTGCGCGCCCGCGCCTTGATGCAGGATGCGATCAAGGGCGGCAACTATCACGTGGCGCTCGAGTGGTGCGAAACGGTGCTCGCACGGTATAAATTGCACCCCGAGTTTCTCCGCGCCAAGGCCTCCTTGCTGCTGATGATGGGCGAACGTGACAAGGCCATCGAGATTTACGAGCAGGTCGAAGCGATCGAAAGCGACCCGGCGGTCCGCAGGAAGCTGGAAGAGCTTCAACGTCAACAAAGATAGGAAGAGACATGCAGCTTCTTGGATTGGCCCTTTTGGGTTTCATCGTTTGGTTCGGGTTTCGGGATCGCAGCAGCGACCAGGCGATCTCGGCCTTCGACGCACACGCGCTGGTCATGGTCCTCGTGGGCTCGGGCGCCGCGGTGCTCGTCAGCTCGCGGGGGCGCGATGCGCTGAGCACGCTCACGTCGCTGCGCGAATTGGTGCCCGGGCTCCGCGGCTACGGCGCCGCGAGCGCCGCCATGGAAGCGGAACGCAGCGAAGCGAGCGCTGCGTGGGAGGGAGCGCGGCGGCGCGAGGCGCTGGCCCTGGCCGAGCGCACCCGCTTTGCACCGGTCAAGCGGATGATCGAGCTGCTCATCGGCCGGGCCTCGGAAGGCGAGGCCACCAAGACCTTCATGGAGCTGCGGCACGCCGAGATCGCGCGGCTGCAACCGGCCATCAACAACTGGGAGATGTTGTCGAAGCTCGGCCCCGCCTTCGGCATGGTGGGCACCATCACGGGCATGATCCGTCTGTTTCAGAACATGAGCGCCGAGAACCTGAACATCGGCGCCGCGATGTCCCTGGCGCTTCTGGCCACGCTGTACGGAGTGGCCTTCGGCGCCGGCGTGGCGGGGCCCATCGCGCAGCACCTGAACCGGCTGCTCGACGAGCGGCTGGGGGTTCTCGAGCGTTGTGAAAAAAGCGCCATCGACTCGGGTTCTCGGGCCACCGTGGCGGCGCTCGAAGCGAGGGTAGGCTGAGCCATGCAGCGGCGCCCCCTGCAGCACGAAGAGAGCTGGCTGCTCAGCTACGCCGACCTCATCACCAACTTGCTGCTGTTCTTCGTGGTGCTGCTGACGGCGGCGAACCTGAGCCGCGGCAAAATGCAGCAGATCGCCAAGAGCATCTCGGGCAGCGAAAGCCCGGCCAGCCTGGCCTCGATTCAAAAAGAGATAGAGGCGCAGATCGCAAGCAAGCAGCTCGAAAACATGGTTCGCACCAGCATGTCCGAGGCGGGGCTCGAGATCTCGATGAACTCAGGGCTGGTGTTCGATTCGGGCAAAGCCGTGATCCGGCCTGACCTGGAGAACACGCTGATGGCCATGTTGCAAGTGCTCGAACCCTATGCCCGAAAGTACGGCTTCGCCGTCGAGGGCCACACCGACGCCACCCCCATCACCGGCGGCGCGTTCGCCAGCAACTGGGAGCTGTCGAGCGCGCGCGCGATCGTGGTGCGGCATCGGCTGGAAGCCGTGGGCATTCCCCGCGACCGCATCCGCGTCGAAGGCTATGCGGACACCAAGCCGCTTGCCGCAGACGAGCTTGCCGGTCTCAGTGTCGAAGAAACCCTGGCGCGCCACCGGCGCGTGGTCGTGAGGATATTCTGATGCGCATCTGGCTTGCCTTCGTAACCCTCCTGTGTGCGGCGCCTGCGGCGGCACAAACACTCGTGCCCCAAAAGCACGTTCCCGCTGCGGTCCTGGAGCAACTGCGGGCTGTGGAGGCGCAGTTCGAGGCGGCCTTGGCGCGCGACTGTGCGCCCGAGCGCTGCCTGCCCAAGGGCTGCATCTACCGAGACCATACGGTGGTGGATCTGCCGCGGGCCCGGTCGTTGCCGGGTTTCGACGAAGAGGAAGGTCCCGGCAGCGTGCCGCTGCAGGAGTACCTCACCAGCGCACAGTGCGAGTTCGTGCACGAAAAGAACGTGAATGCACGTGACCTTCAGGCGCTGGCGCGGCGGCTCGAACAGAAGCTCTCGCGGGGCTGGCTGAAGGTCAGCATCGCCCGCCAGGCCTTAGAGCCCCTCTCGAGCGCGCTGGCCCAGCCGCCCGCGGACGACGAGGGCGCGGCGCAGACACCCGAGACACAGAGCACGCCTTCCCCCACGGCGGCGACGCCCCCGCGGGAACAGGAAGCGCCTGCGCGCGAGTTGTGGCTCACCTTGCTCCCACACTTTGCGTGGATGATCGCGCTCGTTCTGGTGACGGCGTCGGCCATGACGCTGATCTGGTCGCTGCGGCGGCTCGGTCGCGAGAGTCTCGAGGAGCGCGCCCTCCTGGCCGAACTCGGCGCCCAAGCGTCGCACGACAGCAAAAACTCGACGGAGGCCGACACGGAGGCAGAGGACAAAACGCCTCTGCGAGACGACCCCGCCTTCGTGGCCGCTGCCCACGGCTTGTGGAGCGACCGCATCGCCCAGATCCAGCTGGGCAAGGACAACGGCGTCATCGTCGAGCTGCTCCGACAGTGGCTCAAGCAAGGAAACTTTGCCTTGCTGGCCAAGGCCATCGTGGTGTTCGGCGATCGCCTGTCGCTGGCGTTCCCGGCCGATGGCGACCTGGCGGTGCGCAAGGTCGAGTTCGCGGACTACCTGCGCCAGCTGGATGAGACCACCTTGCCCTCGGACGCGGAGTTTTTCCGTAAGCTCGGCCATCACGCGGTGTCATCGACCTTGCTGTCACAGACCGATGCCGCCGTTTACCATAGCCTGCGCGACGAGTTCGGGATGGCCGGCGTGGCGGCGCTCATGGCACGCCTGCCACCTCGCTTCGCAGCGCTGCTCTTTGCGCTTTCACCCACCGAGTTCCATCAAGACCTGGCGCGCGCCTTGGCGCCCGCCGCGCGCGCGCTGGTGGCGGGGCAGCTGCTCCTTTCGAACCGCATGGCGCCCGAGGAGCAGACGTATCTGTTTGCCGCGTTGGCGGCGGCGCGCGCCGGCGGCACCTTGCCCGCGGCCCCCCCCGAAGGCGTGCTGGATCGTGGCCGTGAGATCGACGCGGCAGGGCCGATGGCGCTGCTGCTGCAGGAGCTCACGCCCGACGAGCGCCGGCGCTTGTTTGCCGAGGCGGTCGCGCGCTGGCGCGGCGGCCTGCCCCCGTGGTGCCAAACCATCGTGGCGCCCGCCCTGTTGCTAAACCTGCCCGCCCACACGCAGGCTGAGCTGCTGCTGGAGGTGGACGTGCGGGAGCTGGCGGCGTGGCTGTGGACGTTTCCCGCAGCGGCACGGCAACCGCTGGTCGACACACTGCCGACGGCGCTGCAGAACGCCCTGCGCGCCCACACCGATTTTGGATCGCGCGCCGAACAGGTCGCGCTGGCGGCGCGGGGGCGAAGCGCACTGGCCGCGGCTGTGCAGCGCGCGGCCGCAGCCGGCAAGCTCAGCTTCGAGACGCTCTGGGCTTGAGACCCCATGCCGCGCCTCGCGCTTTTTGGCTTGTGCCTGTGGGCAGCGACCACCGCGTGCAGCAAGGTGCCGCTCACCAACGTCGACGCCGGCTTCGAGCTGGCCGACGCCGTGTGGTTCGAGGACGAGCACACGCTCTTCGTATTTTACAAGTTGCAGGCAGCGCAGGGCCTGGGGGCCGAGAGCCAGGTCGAGCTGGGATTTCGCACCGATGAGCTCACGCAGGCCTTCGCCTCCGTCAGCAGTTTCCCCACCGTGCATCAACACGTGGCCGTGGATTGTGGGCAGAACGCGCGCTGCGGAAGCACCAGCCTCAGGCTGGCAGAGCGACCCCGGCAGGTGACGCTGCGGCTCCGCTATCATCGAGAGGGCAATGTGTTTTTGGCAACGGACACGCTGCTCACCATCGTGGGCGCAGGCCAGCGCTACAACCACCGCAGCCTCATCGTCTACGGCGTGTTCGATGAAACCAACACGCGCGTGTTCTGGCGGGCGCGCCACCAGTTCCCGAATTTGCGCAACCAAGAGGTCGAGGCGCTGGGACTCAGGCGCCGGGTCAGCATTGCCGGCCGTCGTTTCGGTGACCCAGGGGCCCTCCCCGACGACAATCCCTACGGCTACGGAGCCTTCGACACCTGTCCCCCGTCGCTGCAGGCGCTCGACGCCAACGAACTCGAGACGCGCGCCCGGTCGGCGCTCGACCGAGAGCCGCTGCCTGCCGAGGCCGCTGCGGCCCCGCTCGTGTGCGCCACCGCGACCGTGGACGATGCAAAAGGCCGCTTTGCCGCCACGGCGCTCGCACGGAAGAACCCTCAGACCCGGCCGGCGTTCCCCGCGTTGCGTAGCCCCATTCGCCCGAACCGGGCGCTGGGCTACGTGCTTCGGCCCTGCACCCGTGTGATCTCCGACGTGCACGCCGCCATGCAAAGTCAACGGCTGCTCTTCGTGGACGCCCCCGAGGTGTGCATCGATGACTGGATGATGCCCGGCTTCGCCGAGCAGCTCGCGGCGCGTATCCGTACGCGCATCGACGAAGAACGCACGAGGGGAGAGGACATGGTGCTGACCTTGGCGCTCCATCACGACGATCCCACGGGGGCCCTGGCGGACAGGGTGGAAGACGCTTTGTCGATCGCGCTGGCCCCCGAGCGGGAAAAGACGACGCCCCGGCTGACGGGCGCGTTCGTGTTCGACAGCTTCGGGCATGGCATCACGCGAGAGCCCGTGCGACAGATGGTGCTGTGGTGCCCCGCCCGGGCCGGCAGCGTCCTGGATGAGCTCCCCGAAGGGGCCCCCCGGGCGTGCCCTCTTTTGCCCGACTTGCCGCAGCTGACCTTCGGTGCGTTGCGGGCGAGCGTGCTGCCGATCCTGCCCACGCGCGCGCAGTACCTGCGGTTTCTCGAGACCTACGGCGAAGCGCAAGCGGGGCGCATGCGTGCGCTCACCTTCTTGGCGCCCGAACGCACCCCGCTGTCCCGGAACGTGCAGGTGGGCGACTTCGGGGTGGCCACGTTCTTCAACGACGAGGCGATCTCGGCCTTGCCGGGTGATGTGTTCTCCCACTGCCCCACCGAAGATCCACGCACGGCCGCCGTGGTGTTTTTCGACGAAGCCGAGGCCACGACGCGGCTCCTCGCGGAGCTGCCGCTCGTTCACGAGACGGCGCCGCAACCGAGCTACGCGCTTGGCATCGCGTGGGATTTCCCTTACCTCACACGGCTCGACTACCAAGTGACCGTGGCGGGCGCCGTGAGCGCCTTTTCGTTGTCGGTCCCCTTCGGCATTTCGGGCACCAACACCTCGTACTTCGGCACCGAGCTGTGGCGCACGGGGGAATTTCCCCTGCGCGAAGCGCTTCTGCAGTGTGAGCGCTTCTGCGATCATCCCACCTTTGATTCCGCGGGGGTCTACAACGTGCTGGCAACGTTCGCTTCGACATACAAGCAAGAGTGCTACCGGCCGCGGTATCCGTCCGTCCTGCCGGAGGAGGCGTTTCCCCTTGATCCGTAGGCCAGGATCGGTGGGTTTCGCGCTGGCGCTCGCCCTGGCGTTGCCCGCGGGAGCACGAGGGCAAACGTCTGCTGTGGTCACACCGCCCGTATCATCCCCTCTGCGTGCAGCCGATGGCGCTGCGCTCGCACCTTACCGTCTGCCGCTCGATGCGCTCATCGAGCGCACGTTGGGCAGCACCTCCCGGGCCGTGCGTTTCGATTGGCGAAGCAAAGCCATCGGCGTGGGCGCGTTCGGCAGCCAGGTGCTCGAGCTCAACAACTTCGGGAGCGCGCGCTTCGGGCTCCTGGCCCGCCGCCCCTGGGGCAGTCTGATGACGGAGCTTTCGCTTGCCCGCGTCGAGACCTGGGGCAGCACGAGCGCCACGCGCTTGTCGCTCACGCCCTACCGGCAAGCCGGACGGCCGAGCCGGTTCGAGCTGGGGCTGAACGTGGGCTATCCTTTGGCCGAGGGTGTGGCCACGGCGCGCCCTGGGTTTTTCCCGGCCACCGAGCTCGTGTTCTCGGTGAACGCGGAGCTCCGCTACCTTTACTATCCCGGCGCGCTCAGCGGCGCCACCTTCGGGCAAGTGGCCCGCGCGGCCCTGTCACCGCGGCTGTCGGCGCGCGAAATGCGCAACCTCGAGGACGACCGTTTGCCCGCCATGGACGTGGACCGCGGCCGTTACGGCCTTCTCGTGGGCTTTACCTTCGACATCTATTTCGCAAAGGGCGGATTTGTCTCCCCGCGCGTGATGATGGCTCCGTTTGGCAGCGCGGCCCTGGGGTGGTGGTGGGATCTGGCGTTCGCGGCCGGGTGGATGTTTTGAACGTGCGTCTGCTCTGTCTGGGCGTCAGCGTGGCGCTGGCCTCGGCGGCACAGGCCGAGCCGAAGGCGCCCCGCGTTCCGCCACAAACGCTCGTATTCTGGAACGCGCGGCTCGCCTTGCGCGAGGGCCGCCCCACCGACGCCCTCAAGCTGTGGATGCTTCACAATGGCCTGCGCCAGGCGGGGCAGCCTGCGGCAGAAGAAGGTGATTTTTCGTCGGTCGTGTGGGCCGCGCTGGGAGAGCTTGGCCTTTGCCAACAGACGTTCCCGCGCGATCAAGACCAGGGCGCGGGCCTGTGGCCCCTGGCGTTGCACAACTACGTGGTGCGCGCCGCCTTTGCGCCCGAGCCTCCCCCGCGCGCGCCGCCGTTCGCCGCCTTCCAGATGGCACGCCAGGCCCGCACATTCTCGCTGCACGATGTGCTCGACGCCGAAGAGCTTCGTTCTGTCCGCTTTCACCCCACGGCATGCACGCTGCCGGGCTTGCCAGGGGGCTTCATGGGCCGCGATCGCGGCCGCATGGGTGATCGCATCGAGATGATGCGCTACCTGCGGCACACCCTGTCGACAGCGCTCGAAACGGTGACGCCGGGCAAAACCCGGGGCATGGAGGCCGTCGAGGCGCGGCTTTTCGATCTCGACCTGGCCCTCATCGACGCCGAAACGCGCCGCCTGCGCCTCGCGGGAGTGGAAGCGCGCACGAGGGCGCGTGAGCTAGGGCTGTCGCCGGAGGCGGTGTTGCGCGCGCGGGTCGCGGACACGGCGTGGCCGCCCACGTCGGCCGAGGGGCGTTTTCTCCGCAGAACGCTGACCTGGCGTGCCGACGCGTGGCTGACGCTCGAGCGCGAGCGGCGTGTGTTTTTGTTTTCGCTGGCGCGCGCGTACGCCCCGGATGACGCCGCGGCCGAAAGGGTGGCCCTCGCGGTCATCGACGCGCTCGTCGTGCGGGGCCTCGGCGCGGAGGTGCAGCAGTGGGTGGGCGCCACAGGGACGTCACCGCGTTTTCGTGACGCCCTCACGCAGGGTGAGCGGGGCCTGCGCCTTCTCACCTTGGACAACGCCTCTGGCTTTCGCGAGCGGAGCGCGGTGGCGCTTCATCGGGCCGTGGCCTTCCTCGAAGCCGGCCAGCTCAAAGACGCCCTCCGCGCGTTTGCCTACGCGCTGGCGGAGGCCGAGACCTCGCGGGAAGCCGCCGCCCTCTCGGCGCTGTGCCGTCGCTGGCTGGCCTACGTGCTCGCGCAGTTTCAGGCCGACGCCGAGGTCATCCGCATTCTCGAGACCGTGCTGCCGAAGCCGGATTATCGGATCGTGGCCGCCGACCTGGTATGGCGGGCGGCCCTGAGGCGGGATGCCGCCTCGTTCGAGGCGCTCATGGCCACACTGCCGCGCGGGAGCGCCTTCGACACCGACGCAGCGGATCTGCGCAAGCTGGCCCACGGCCGCATCCCCGAGATGCTGAGCGCGCTCGCGCAGCGAAGCCAAGCCGAACCCCACCTCACGTTGCGCCTGTGCGCGCGCCTGCTCGACAACCTGGAGGCAGAGGCCACGGACGTTCGTCGTAGCCACCTGCCCACGCTGCGCGGCCTGCTAAGCCTTTTCGACGAGATCGCCGCGCGCACGACGAGCGCCGGCGCTCAGAAGCGCAGGGCCGAAGAGCTCGGGGCACGCAGCCGCGCCCTGCTCGAGGGCCTGCGGGCGCCCCTGGCCGACGACGCCGCGCACGCGCTGTCCCCACGGGCAGAGACGTTTGCAGGCAACATACGCGTGGCACCGAGCGATCCTTTGCCCTGGCCCTTCCCCGCACCCGACCCGAAGCCCACGTCGGTGTTCGTTCCGCTGCGTCTGCAGCCGCTCGAGTGGCGGGATGAGACCGGAGCCCTGATCTTCGGCTGGAGTGTGAGCGATTGAGCGATCCCCTGCGCCGCCGCCAATTCGCCGCACGCCGGGCCGCCCTCCGGCACGCCCTGACGGCCGCACGGCAGCGGGCGCACAGCCGCTTGCCGCAGCCTCGGCGGCGGCGAGGCGCCCGTGCCCTCGCCATCGCCCTGCTCCTCGCGCTCGTCGCCCTGGCCCGCTGCCTCGCGGAGGCGCCCCCGCCCTCGCCCCCGCCCCCGCCGCAAGACGCCGCGCCCGTCAGCGCCCCGCAGCCCCCGGCCCCGGCCGCGTCCCCCCCCCGCTCGGCCCCCCTGCCTCCCCGCCCCCGGCTGCGTGTGGCCAGCGCCCCGACGCCTGATTGGATCGATGAGTTCAGGCTGCAGGTGGGCGCCCGCAGCCCGCGCCTCGCCCGCTGCCTCACGGGCGCTGCGCTTCCCGGACGTCTGCGTTTTTCTGCCACGGTCGATCGCAACGCGGGGATCGTCTCCGATGCCGAGATCGAGGTGGCCTCTGGGGGCGGCCCGAGCCGCGACCAAAGCCGCTGCCTCGTGGACGTGCTCCGCCACCCGGCTTACGACCTGCGGCGCGGGCAGGCCCCGGCCGTGCCCGAGCGCGTGAGCCTGGTGATCGAGTTCTGACGGGGCCCACCGCCCCCACCGAGCCCGCCCTTGCGGTCCCCCGGCAAACTTGATAGCCGCTGCCTTTCCCATGAGCGCCTCTGGCACCTTCACGGCCTATCTGGTCGAGCCCGCGTTCGAGGCGGCGCTCGAAGCGGAGCTGGGGAGCGCGCCGGGCCGCAGCCCCCGGTGGCCGGCCGTGCTCACGCGCCCCCGCGGTCACGACGGGCCCGAGGATCCGATGTTCGCGCGCCAGGTGTTGCCCGAGGCGCAGCTCATCAAGGCGCCTGCGCCGGAAGCGCTCGTCGAGCAGGTCCTCGAGGCGAGCCTCGCGCGGGTGCAGGGCGCGGTGGCGGGGCCTTTCGTGTTCACCCCCGACGCCTCACGGTACCGGGCGCTCGCGGCCGCCGTGGGGCCCTGCACGCAGCGCCTCAAAGCGGGTTTGAAAGCGGCGGGGCACAAAGGGCTTCCCCCCAATCCACAAGCGCTGCGGGCGGCGTTTCGGCAGGGCCGGCAGGTGCTGCAAGTGGCTTTGGTCGGACACACGTCCGCCCTCGTATCGTGCAGCGTGCCCCGCGCGTGCGTTGGCGGCGGCTTCGACATCTCGCCCTGGCCCGCGGGTCTGGCCCCCGTGGCTCAGGATCGGCAAGCCCCGTCCCGGGCGTACAAGAAGCTCGAGGAAACCTTCGCGTGGCTCGGCCGCGCTCCCAGGGCTCACGAAACCGTGGTGGATCTCGGCGGCGCTCCCGGGGGGTGGGCGTGGACGGCGCTCAAGCGCGGCGCCCAGGTGACCGCGATCGATCGCGCGCCGCTGTCTCCGCCCGCGGCGGGGCACCCGGCCCTCGTGCAAGTGCAGGGCGATGCCTTTGCGTTTTCGCCCCCGGCCCCCGTCGACTGGTTGCTCTGCGACGTCATCTGCGAGCCCGCGCGCTCGCTGGCGCTCATCACCCGCTGGGCGCGCGAGGGCTGGTGCCGTCACCTGGTGGTAACGGTGAAGTTCAAGGGCGCCACCGGCAATCATCTCGCCGTGTCTCCGATCGTGTCCGTGCTGACCACGGCGGGCTTCAGGGTTGCGCGGGTCAAGCACCTGCACAACAACCAGAACGAGGTGGAAGTGTTCGCCTCCCGCGAGGGCGATCAACACGGCTGACACGTAAAGTCGTGTGAACGTCACGTTTGGCTTTGGCCGACATCCGACCCAAATGCTAACGTCTGGCCGCCCCGGCCACGACGGCCGCCTGGATGGTCATGAATCAGAACTCTCGCTTCGTTCAAACTCTCCTCGAGTTGCCCATCTTCGAGTCCGAATGGGTGCTCTATTTGCTGATCCTGCTGTCCGCGGCCTCCATCGCCGTGATGATCGAGCGGGCGGCGTTTTACCGCAGCCGGCGCGTCGACACCGATGGCCTGCGCAAAATGCTCTCGGAGCGCCTTGCGAAGGGCGACTACGCCGGCGCCCTCGGCGAGATGCAAAAGCAGGATTCGCTGGAGACGAACGTGGTGCTCGTGGGTTTGCAAGCGTCGGCCAAGGGGCCCGAGTCCGTGGAGGATCTCATCTCGGGCGCCCTCGGGCGTGAAAAGACCCGCTACGAAAAGCGCCTCAGCTTCCTGGCCACGCTGGCCAGCAACGCGCCCTACATCGGGCTCTTCGGCACCGTGCTCGGCATCATCCGCGCCTTCCGCGATCTGGCCGCCAACATGGCGGATGCCAGCACCTCGGTGATGGCCGGCATCGCCGAAGCGCTGATCGCCACGGCGGTGGGCCTTTTGGTCGCGATACCGGCCGTCATCGCCTACAACGTGTTCAAGGGCCGCGTGAAAGAATCCGTGACCGACTGCCAGATGTTGTCACGCGTGGTGCTGGCACAGCTCAAGTCCACCGATCTCGGCAAAGCCGACTGACCTTCGACGTTTCCTCGGAGACCCTCCATGGCCTCTCTCGACGATGGCGCTGACGAAGACGGACCTCTCGCTTCGATCAACATCATTCCCTTCGTGGACATCGTGCTGGTGCTGCTGGTCATCTTCATGCTGACCTCCGCCACGATCGTGCGGGCCAGCTTGAAGGTCGAGCTGCCCCGTGCGGCCTCGGGCGGTGCCCGCGTGGAATCCACGTTGAATCTGGTGGTGCCGAAGGAAGGCCCGTTTTTGGTCAACGGAGAGCCTGCCGCGAACCTCGAGGCCGTGGGCCGCCTGGTGAAAGCGGCGGCGGCAGCCGATCCGAAGACTCAAGCCGTGATCGCGGGCGACAAGGGAGCGGAGTACGGTCGGGTGGTGGAGATGATCGACGTGGTGAAGCAAAACGGCATCAAGGCCTTCGCCCTCGACATCGAGAAGGGCAACGCCCCCACCGCGGCCGCCACCCCCTGAACCCGCCCCGCACCGATGATGGACCTCGAAAGCCGCGCCCGCGCCCGCCCGCAACCTCTGCGGCGCGCGCCTCTGCCCGTCAGGCGCGCAGAGGCGCGTCGGGCCGCGCGGGAGCGCATCGCGGTGGCTGCCACCCGGCCCGTCACACGGGAGCAGCTGGCACTCGATCCGCTCACGCACGAATCCCGCGCGCCTGCCGCCAGGGCCATCGGGTTCTTTGCCGCGGCGCTGGCCCTCCACGCGCTGGTGGTGGGGCTTGGCGTCTGGCTGGGTGACGGCGCCCACGAGTTCGTCCGCGACGAGCAGCAGGTGAAGATCGAGGTGCGGGAGCCGCCCCCCCCACCACCGCCCCCGCCCGAACCCGAACCCGAGCCCGAGCCGGTGGAAACGCCCCCCCAAACACCACCCCCGAAACCTCAGCCGAAGGTCGAGCGGGCACCGGCGCCGCCGCCTCCCAAGGCCGAAACACCCCCCCCGCCGCCGGAAGCCAAGCCTCCACCGCGCGTGGTGGGCTTGAGCCTCGACTCCACGACCGAAGGCGGCAGTGGCCCCTCCTTCGCCGTGGGCAACACGCGCGAGGGCGAGACCGGCAAACGCGCCGCGGACCCCAACAAAGTGGCGCCCGTGGGCGTGGGCCCCATCGTGGAGCAGCCCACGGAATCGCCGAACCGGGCGGCCTCGCGCATCCCCACCGTGGGCCTTCAATACACGCCCGCCAAACGCAAGCAGGTCATCAAGCCCCCCTACCCCGAAGCCCTCAAGGCCCAAGGCATCGAGGGCGACGTCACCGTGATGGTGACCATCGACGCCACGGGAAAGGTGAGCAACGTCAAGGTCGTCAAAGAGGCGGCCTATGCCGAGTTCAACGAGTCGGCGCGCAAGACCGCGCTTGCGGAAGAGTTCGAGCCCGCCCAAAAAAACGGGGCGGCCGTTCCCGCCACCATCACCTTCACGTACCGTTTTCGCTTGGAAGAATCTTGAACGGTTTCCGGCCCAGCGCCGGCCCGGCCCATTCGGGCCTTGCGACCCACGAGCTTTTCGCATGATACGCACGATCAGGATGACAGCCCTCGAAGGCCTCTGTCTCGCGGCGCTCGCGCTCGGAGGCGCGGCCTGCACCGAAGACTTCCCTCCTTACAACCGCCTCGAAGCCTTGCGCGTGCTGGCCATCCAGAGTGAACCGGTGGCCCCGGCCTTTGGTGAAACCACCACCCTGACCCCGCTCGTTCACACCGCCGCAGGCGAAGCCGTGACGTACGCCTGGTCGTGGTGCCCCTTCGCCGGCGGCGCCAACGACGGCTATCCCTGTCTGGTTTCCGAAGAGCAGCTCCGGGCCCAGCTGGGTGCCGCTGGCGCCAACCTGCCCCCCTTCGATCTCGGCACGGGCCCCACCGCCAGCTTCACGCACACGCTCGACCCCGCCGCGCTGGCTCCGCTGTGCGCCGCCACCCTGCCGCCGGGGTTGGCGCCCTTTCCCCTCTCGCTCGACTGCAAGGAGGGGTTCCCCATCTCGATCAAGCTCGTGGTCAGCACACCCACCGATACCATCACCTCCGTGCGCAGCCTCGACCTGCGCCTGGATCCCAGCACGCCACCCAACACAAACCCGCGCATGACGAATTTGGTCGCCCTGTTGCCGGTCCCCGGTTTCCCGGAACGCAGGACCACAGCACCCTTCGACGCCGTTGGCACCGTGGTGTTGCCGCGCAGGGTGGAGACGACGATCCAGGTCACGGTGGATCCCACGAGCTCCGAGCCTTTCGTGGACAAAAACGAACGGAATGAAGACATTCCGGCCAACGAGCGCTTGTTTTTGACCTGGTTCGTCGAGTCGGGCAGCACGGACGACGAACGAACCAGCTTTTTGCCCGGGCTCACCAATCTTCTGGAGGCAACGATCAACGGGTGGCGCCCCGCCTCCGTTGAGGACTATGCCCCCGCCACCTCGCGCATCTACGTGGTGGTGCGCGACAACCGAGGCGGCGTGAGCTGGCTTTCGGGCCTTGCCACCTTGGGAGCGGAACCATGAAGCGCAGTCTGCACGGCAGCGTGGCGCTGCTCCTGGGTCTCTTCGCCAGCGTTCCCACCGGGGCGCGGGCCCAGGGCGTGTCCGCAAAGAGCGGTGCCGCAACGGCCCCCGGCGGCGACGGGGCCGATGCGGGGCGTGAGACGCTCGAGGCCTCGAAGCTCAGCAAAGTCCCCAAGCAAAAGACCTTCGTGAAAGCGGACTATCCGCCCGAAGCCAAGGCGCAGGGGCTCGAGGGCGAAGTGACCTTGCTGCTCGACATCAACGCCGAGGGCACCATCGACGCCGTGAGCGTGGTCGAGGCCACCCCACCGGACGTGGGCTTCGAGGAGGCCGCGTCGATCGCGGCCCAAGGCTTCGAGTTCGAGCCGGCCGAGGTGGAGGGAAAGCCCATCGCCGTTCAGCTGTCATACAGGTACCGCTTTACCCTCGAACCCGAAGCGCCCGCCAGCGCGCCCCCCCCGGGACCTGAGTCACCCGGGCCAAACGACGCCCCGGCCGCCGCCCCCAAGCCTGCCAAGGCTCCCGTGGCCAACTTCACCGGGCTGCTGCTCGAACGAGGCACCCGTTCCCCCTTGCCGGGCGTGATCGTCACGGTGTTCCGCGACGACGGAGACGCTCCCGTGGGCTACGAAGCCACTACCAGCGAACAGGGACGTTTTGAGTTCTTCGATCTGCCCGCGGGCCCCTGGAAGGTCCTCATCGAGGCGCCCGGCTTTTACCCCTTCCGAACCACGGAGGAGTTGGCAGAGAACGAGGCGATCGACGCGACCTACTACGAAGAGCGGCAATCGTATAACCCCTACGACGTGACGGTCACGGCCGATCGGCCCCGCAAAGAGGTGAGCCGCACCGTGATCTCGGCGAAGGAGATCGACAAAATTCCCGGCACGGCCGGCGATCCCTTGGCCGTCATCCAAAACTTCGCAGGCGTGGCCCGCACGCCGGTGGGCAGCGGCCAGATCATCGTGCGCGGCTCGGCCCCCGAAGACACCCGGGTGTTCGTGGACGGCGTCGAGGTTCCGATCATCTACCACTTCGGGGGGCTGCGCAGCGTGCTCCCGATCGGCATGCTGGATGGGATCGATTTTTACCCGGGCAACTTCGCCCCCAGCTACGGCCGCGCCACCGGCGGCGTCATCGACGTGCGTACGAAGAAGCCCGAGGCCAAGCAGCTGCGCGGCTACGCCGACGTGAGCCTGCTCGACACGGGCGTGTTCCTCGAGATTCCCCTCGGGACCAAGGGCTCACTGTCGCTGTCCGGGCGGCGCAGCTACATCGACTTCATCCTCAACGCCGTGGTCCCCGAAGACGCCGACGTGAACCTGGTGGCGGCGCCGCGCTACTACGACTACCAGCTGCTCGCGACCTACCGCCCGGCGCCTGCGCACGACATCCGGTTCTTTTTCTTCGGCTCCGATGACCGGCTCGAGCTGCTCTTCACCAACCCGGCCGATCTCGACACGGCCGTCACCGGCAACAGCCTGTCGGCCTCCACCACGTTCTACCGCTCGGCCACGACCTACCGCTACGTGCCGAGCCCGAACTTCTCGAACACGCTGCGCATCTCTCAGGGGCGCAACTGGTTCAACTTCTCGGTGGGCAACCTGGTCTTCGACCTCAACGTGTACGTCAGCCAAATTCGCGACACGGTCGAGCAAAGAATCAATGATCGCTTGTCGCTCCGCTACGGCGTCGACTTTTTGTTTTCGCGGGCCAATGGCCTCATCCGGCTGCCACTGCCTCCGAAAGAAGGCGAGCCGGTAGGCAACTTCGACCTGTCCGAGACCCGCACGGCGGACTTCACCAACAACGATTTTTACGAGCCGGCCCTGTTCGCCGAGGCCGAGCTACGCCTCACGGACAAACTGCTCGCGCTGCCGGGCGTGCGCGCCGACTACTTCTCACAGGTCAAAGAAGCCGTGGTGCAGCCGCGGGTCACCGTGCGCTACAGCCTGACCGATACGGTCACGCTCAAGGGCGGCGTGGGCTTGTTCGCCCAGCCTCCCCAGCCCGACGAAACCTCGAAGGACTTCGGAAATCCGAACCTCAAAGGCGAAAAGGCGGCCCACTACTCCGCCGGCGCCGAGTACCGGCCGCTGCGTCACCTCACCTTCGACCTCACCGGCTTCTACAAAGACCTCTGGGACCAGGTGTCCGGTACGGATGCCTTCCGTATCGGGGCATCCGGCGAGCGCATCCCCCTTGTTTACGACAATGGCGGCACGGGGCGCGTCTATGGTCTGGAAGCCGTGATTCGTCACGAGTTCTCGAACAACTTCACCGGCTGGCTGGCCTATACGCTCTCACGCGCCGAGCGCACGGACTCGGGCTCTGGCGAGTCGCGCCGCTTCGACTTCGATCAGCCGCACATCCTCACGATGATCGCTTCGTATCTTTTGCCCCGTAACTGGCAGGTTGGCAGCCGCTTCAGGTTGGTCAGCGGCAACCCCCTCACGCCGATCCGAGGCGCCACCTTCAACGCGGTCTCAGACCGCTACGACCCGATCTTTGGGCCCGTCAACTCGGGCCGCAACGGCGCGTTCCATCAGCTGGATCTGCGCGTGGACAAACGCTGGGTGTACGACCGGTGGATGCTGAACGTGTACCTCGACGTGCAAAACGTCTACAACCGCTCCAACCCCGAGGGGCAGCAGTACAACTACGATTACCGGCGCTCACGGCCCCAGCAAGGGCTACCAATCTTGACGATCCTGGGTATCCGGGCCGAGTTTTGAGGGGCATCCGACATGAATCGTCATAACGTCCTTCCCAGTACGCTTGCCGCCTTGTTCCTTGGCCTGGTGGCGCTCATGCCCATCCGCCCCGCGCACGCCCAGACCACGACGGCCCTCGAAATGCCCTCGCCCCGCCAGGGCTACTACCTGTCCGCGGGTCTGCATGCGGCGTCGCAGTTCATCTGGAAAGACAGTGACGCCCAGGGCGCCCGCACGTCGATCGGCAACACCTTGCGCCTTGGCGAGATGCTCACATCCCGCTTCGGGCTTGGTCTCTTGATCGGCTTTACGAACGCAGACACCGCAGAGGACACGGCCTTCATGGGAGGCCTGTCACTCGAAGGGCAGGCCCGGGTGTGGCGCAATCTGGCCGTGCACGCGGCCACGGGGCTTGGCTTCGTTCAGCTCACGGAGAAAAACCCCATCAACCCCGACGACGCGTCCGAAGGTGTGGGAGGGGCCATGTACACGCTGGGCGTGTCCTACGATTTTTTCCCTTACCGCAAAGCGCTTTCGGGAGGCCTGTCCCTCAGCCCCACGCTGCGTGTGCACTACATCCCCGGTGACGCGCTCGATGGCTTGGCCGTGTTCGCGGGCCTCGACATCATTTGGTGGACCGGCATACCCAAAAACCAGCTGGATCTTCCGCCCGACAGAGCGTTCTGAACGTCGGGCGGCGCCCCGCCGGCACGTGCGAGGCCCTGCTATGCTGGGGCGCTTTCCATGCAGCCCCTCGACTCTGCAACCTCTGACCCGGGCGGGCTCACGCGCACGCTCTTGCGTTTGGCGTGGCCCATCGTGCTGGCACGGTCGGCGCAATCCGTGATCGGGTTTTCCGATGCGCTGATGACGGCGCCGCTCGGTGAATCGGCACTCGCCGCGGTGACCACGGGCTCGCTCAACTTCTTCGCCTTCGTGATCTTTCCGATGGGCCTCGCGTACATCGTGCAAAGCTTCGCTGCCCAGTTCAAGGGCCGTGGCGATCTGCCTGCAGCCCGGCGTTACGCACATTACGGGCTCTTTCTGGCAGCGCTGTTCTTCGTGATCGGCATCGGCGCCGTGGCTGTGGTGGATGAGTTCCTCGCCTTGTTTCCCTACACCCCCGAGGTGCGGGCCCCCATGCGCGCCTACCTGGCCGTGCGCTTCACGGCGCTTGGCGCCGTGGTGGCCACGGAGGTGCTGGGCAATTGGTTCGGAGGCCTTGGCAACACGCGCCTGCAGATGATCGCGGGCGTGGTGGCCATGGTGTTCAACGTGCTCTTGAACTACGCGCTCATCGGCGGACACTGGGGTGCACCGGCGCTCGGCATCACGGGCGCCGCGTGGGCCAGCGTGATTGCCACCTGGGCGGGCCTGGCGGTGCTGTTGTGGGCCTTCGTCACGCACAAGGTGATAGGCCGCGTGGAAGGCGCATTGAACCTGAACGCCAAAGAATTTCTGCGCATGCTGCGTTTTGGCGTGCCCCACGGGTTCAATTGGTTCCTCGAGTTTTCGGCCTTCTGGATCTTCATCACCGTCATCGTCGCCAAGCTTGGCACCGTGGTGTTGGCCGCTTTCATGGTGGTGCTTCAGATCAACTCGGTGTCGTTCATGCCCGCATTCGGCCTGAGCTCGGCGGGAGCCATTTTGGCCGGGCAGGCCATCGGCGAAGGCCAGCGCGACGACGTGCCGCGGGTGCTCCGTCGTACGTTGATCATCACGGCGCTGTGGCAGGGCTCGGTGGGGCTGCTTTATCTGCTGATGCCGCGCCTACTCATCAGCCTCTTCGCGCCGGGCAACGAAACGGCGGGTAGCCAGGCCACCATGATCGCCGTGGGACGCACCATGCTGGCGCTGTCGGCGGGGGTGGCAGCTCTTCGACGCGGCCGTCATCAGCCTGGGGGAGATCCTGCGCGCCGCCGGCGACACCACCTGGTGCTTGTGGGCGCGGCTCGTGCTGGCGTGGGCGGTGTTCATGCCCGTGGCGTACTACGTGGTGGGCGTACGCGACGCGGGGCACGTGGCCGCCATGTACTGTTTGCTCGGGTACGTGTTGCTCCTGGCCTTCGTGTTCGCATGGCGCTTCCGCAGCGGCGCCTGGCGCAGCATCGATCTGACCGGGTCACAGAGCCCCAGCGCGCCCGGGTGACCTCGTACGATGGGCCAGAATTGGTGCGGTTTAGACAGCCGGCGTCGACTCCCACTGCGGTGGACGCGCACAATTTCCGAGGGAATAGGATTTGGACCCAGCTCAAAAAGACACGCAACCTTTGACCGCCTCGATCCGATAACGTTCAGGCCCGTGGCCGTCACCTGCGGCGCGGCAAGAGTCAACAAGAGAGGCAAGGTGAAACCTCGCCCGTTCATCCTGGGCTACATCCTGCTTTGCCTCGGTGCCTGTGAAAAGCAGCCAAGGCCCGCGCCCTCCCCGGCTCAATCCCAGGTACAGGCGGCCCCTCAATCAGAAGCGGTGGACGCGGACCTCGCCACGGTCGCCGACGCAGAAGCGTTGAAAGAAGCAAAAACGGAGGATTCTGAAATCTCAAACACCGTCTCCGACTGCGTAGATGTGACAGTGGAAGCCGCAGCTGCTGACGCCCGCAACCTGAACATAAGCCTCTCGCTCATCGTCCGAAAAAACATCGGCGCGTGTGGATGCGTATCGGCGCTCTTGAGATACCGCGTGCTGCGTGGTGAAGGTTCGTCGTTGTCCCAGATGGCAACTGGCACCATCAACTCCTTTGACCATGGCGAAAAGCCATTCCACGCTCGCCACCGTGTTGCCAAAAGCGGGGCCCCGTATACCATTCAGGTGGCCTGCAATGGTGGCTAGTACGAGGGCCCGAAGGGCCACCTTGTCGTGCAACGAGAATTAATCTGAAAGCCAGGAACAAACTTCGGATCGGAAGTACTACGGGCTGGCACAAGCCAGCGCCGACGCGCAGAGCGCGGACGGCACGACGCGTCGGCGCCAGATGCGCACGTTATCGATGACCCCGGACAGACGCCCACCGGGGGTGCCGAGGCCCACGAACGCGCGGGCGGAAGTGACGGCCGGCACGACATCACGCACGTTACGTGAACCCCGCGTGAAGCCGTCTTGGAAGAGGCGCAGATCGAAGCCGTCGTAGGTGCAGGCCAGCGCAGTCCACTCGCCGAGCTTCAACACCCCACGCGCCTCACTCCGCTCTTCCCCCACGGTGCAGACGAAGTCACCCTGGCCCGTCACCTCCATAGACATCACCCCCGGCACGGCCACCAGGGTCTCACTGCCGGCCAACGGAAACGATGCCAGCCGTACCCAGGCTTCCACGGTGAGCTTCGTGCTGACGAACGTGGCCTCAGCGCCGGTCGTCACGAAGCCTCCCCCCGCCACATCCAGGACCCGGTCTTCAGGACCATCGCCGAATACCCCCAAGCCGCTGAGCGCGTGCCCGTGGGGGGACCCATCGATGAGCGCGTCCTCGAAAAGCAGGCACAGGGCCAAGTCTGGATCCGCGGGGCAGCCCCGAATCCGCACGGCAGGCCCCCCTCCATCGGGTGCGGCCGCATCCTTACCGCCTGGCGGCTCTGCGTCCCGAGGCAACGTGCCCGGTGAGGAGGCATCGGCGCCTGGGTCGCTGGCATCGGATACGGCGTCTGCTCCTGCGGTCACCGGGGGGTCGTAGGCGGGGTTGTCCACCTGACAACCGCCTCCCGCCAGGTACGCACAGGCCAGGTACGCAAAGGCGAGGAGCGCCCGGCACATCGAACGAACCGGCAGGACGCGAAACGCCATCACGAGAGGCTAAGGATAACCCAAACACGGCTGTGAACTTGCGACTTTTGGGGCCGCAGCCGGCCCAAAGGCAGCCTGCCTGTTATCTTCCCGGCATGCCTGGCGCCGCCCTTTACCTCGTGGCCACGCCGCTCGGAAACCTGCAGGATCTGTCTCCCCGGGCGGCGGAGCTCTTGCGCGTGGCCGACGTGCTTTACGCCGAGGACACCCGCACCGCGGCCCGCTTGCTCTCGGATCTGGGGCTCGGGCGTCCTTTGCACTCCTGCTTCGACGCCAACGAGGCCCAACGGGCCGACGAAGTGGCACAGCACTTCGCCGCAGGCCGAACGGTCGCGTTGTGCAGCGAGGCCGGCACGCCCGGCGTTTCAGACCCGGGGTACCGGATGGTGCGGGCAGCCATCGCGGCCGGGGTGCCGGTGGTGCCGGTGCCCGGACCCTCGGCTGTGCTGGCGGCACTCGTGGGTTCGGGTCTCGCCACCGATCGCTTCTATTTTGGCGGCTTTTTGCCCCGCAAACCCGGCCCCCGACGTGAGGCCCTGGCGCAGCTCAAAACGCTGCCGGCCACGCTGGTGTTCTTCGAGTCACCGATGCGCACCGCCGAGACCCTGCACGACATGGCCGAGGTGTTTGGCCCCCGCGAGGCCGTGGTGGCCCGCGAGCTCACCAAGACCCACGAGGAGTTCGTGCGCGGCGCGCTCGAGACCCTCGCCGCGCGCTACGAAAACGAACGCCCGCTCGGCGAGATCACGCTGGTGGTGGCGGGCGCGCCCGAACACCCCGCCGTCGCAGCCGACGCCGATCTGCATGCGCGGGCCCTGGCGCTTTTGTCCGAAGGCCATTCTCCCAAAGACGCCGCCGCCCGCCTGGCCTTCGAAAGCGGCGTGCCCAAGCGGCAAGCCTACGCGTGCGTGCTCGCTTGCCAGGAAGCGCGCACCCGCCCCGCCCCCTGACTCAGAACAGCAGCGCGCCGTCGAGAAAAAGCGCGTACCCGAAGGCGTCCTGCACGTAGACGCGACGCCCCGGCGCGTCGAAGAGCGCATACCCCGAGCGGCCGTCCGAGAGGTGACGCGCCTGCTCGGCCGTGAGGCCAAAGAGGCCCCGGAAACGCACGTGCTCACCGGTCCGCACGTTCAGGCCCAGGTCGCCCCCGAAGATCCCGTAGGTGGGGCTGCGGGTAATGCCCGGGTTGCGATCCCCTTCGCCATCGCGATCAAGGTCGACGTCGTCGAGCCCGGGCCGGCACCGCGCCATGTCGGTGGGGCACGCCGACGAGCCCGAAAGGGGCTGCCACAGCTCACTGCGCGCCAGGCCCCGAAAGCGCGTCTCCAGATGCAGGCGCAGCTCGAGGCTGATGCTTTGGGCGGCCTCGGGCCGGGCCCACACGGTGGCCTCGAGGCCCGCTTCCACCCGCGCGCGCTGTTGTGGGTCGCTGAAGGCGTCGCCCCCCTGACCCTGCCGCTCGAAAGGGCTCGACGCCGTTTTGATGGGGAACATGTAGTGCCCGCCCACGTAAGGCTCGAGCGCCCCGAAACGGCGAGACGCCATGGTGGTGACGAGCAGCTGGTGGTAGCCCGGCCCCACGGCGGTGTTGGCGGTGGGCCGCGCCGGATCGAAGCGCATGGTCTTCGAGACATCCACGCGCGCCTCGGCCCCCACGAGCCAGGTGGGCTCCGAAGGCACCCGCCGCTGGTTGAACATGGCCCAATTGAAACCGAACGCGAGGACCTCGAGCCCCTGGCGCGTGGGGGCCTCGAAGAGCTTGTCGGAGGGGCTGGTGAAAGGGCGGCCGTTCGGCGCGTCGAGGCCGAAGGTGTTTTGGCCAAAGCCCGGCAAAACACCGTCGCGCAGAAGTGAGGACGAGCTGGCGTCCACCCCCTCGTCGAACGAGAGCGAGCTCGTGGCCCCTATCACGAAGGGCAGATAGAGGTACGCGCCCACGTCCGGCAGCAGCCCGACATCCATGCGCACGTTGAGCAGGTTGCGGCTTTCGCGAAAAATCAGGTCCCGCTGGCGCACCCCTTGGCCCGCAGGCGAGATCGACTCGCGCCGCAGGGCGGCCTTGCGCGCCTCGCGCAGGAACGAGAGCGAGATGTGCAAGTCGTAGGGGTTGTCTTCATCGCCGGCCGAGACCACACGGGTCACCTCGGCGGCCTGCGCGGGCTCCGGGCCCACCGCCAGCCAACCTAAGGCGCAAACCAGAAGAACGCCACGCCCGTGCAGACGGCGCGGCAGCAGGGGACGCGACAAAAGAGCAGGGAAAGCCACGGCGACCCGGGCACGATAACACAAAGCGGCCGCGCGGCGTGCGAACCGGTCCAACACCCTCCAAGCCTGCGTGGCGGGGGGAGGGTCAGCCCCCTTCGCGGTCGCGCAGACCGAGCTCCTTCATCTTGGTTTGCAGGCTCTTGCGCGAGATTTGCAGCTTGCGCGCGGCTTGCGTGACGTTGCCGCCGGTTTCATCGAGCGCCCGCTGGATGAGCTCCCGTTCCACCCGCTCGGTCTCGGCCCGCACGGCCTCCTTGAGCGAGCTCACCTCGGCGCCCGGGGGCAGCGTGCCCTCGCCGGCCGCACGTTCGTCGGCGGTGCCGATTTTGTCGGCGCCCACGGCGGGGCGCGAGCCCGTGATCCGGTTTTCACGTTCAGGCGGGGTACGCCCTTCAAGGCGATCGGTGTGGGACTTTGGCCCCTGCAACTCCGCCGGCAGATCGGCGAGCCGAATCAGGGGCCCTTCGCTGAAGAGCATCGTACGTTCGATCACGTTCTCCAACTCCCGGATGTTGCCGGGCCAGCCGTAGGCCACCAGACGCTCGACGGCCTCGGGCTCGACGCCAACGAAGCGCTTTTTGAGCCGATCATTGAACTTCGCCACGAAGTGGTCCACGAGCGCGGGGATATCTTCCGTGCGCTCGCGCAAGGGAGGCAGCTGAATCGGCACGACGTTGAGCCGATAGTACAGATCTTCGCGAAACGAGCCCGTGAGCAGCTCTGCCTGCAAATCGCGGTTCGTGGCGGCCACCACGCGCACGTCGACCTTGATCGTCTTGATGCCACCCACCCGCTCGAACTCCGACTCCTGTAAAACGCGCAGCAGCTTGACCTGCATCTCGACGGGGATCTCCCCGATCTCGTCCAGGAACAACGTTCCCTCGTGCGCCAGCTCGAAGCGTCCCGGCTTGGCCCCCACGGCGCCGGTGAAGGCGCCCTTTTCGTAGCCGAAGAGCTCGGACTCCATCAACGTCTTCGGGATGGCGGCGCAGTTGATCTTGATGAACGGCCCGCCCCGACGGGACGAGTTTTCGTGCAGAGCGCGAGCAATGAGCTCTTTGCCCGTGCCTGATTCACCCGTGACCAGCACCGTCGACGGGGTGTCAGCGACCTTGTCGATGACGGCGTAAACCTGCTTGATGGCGGTCGATTGGCCCACCAGACGAAAGCGCCCCGCCGCACCCGCAGGCTCGGGGGCCACATCCCGCCGGGCCAGGGCGTTCGTGCTGATGGCCTTCGCCACCAGCTGCCGAATCTGCTCCTGCTCGAAGGGTTTTTCCAGATAGTCGAACGCGCCGAGCTTCACCGCCTCCACCGCGTTTTCCACGGAGCCGTGCGCGGTGATCATCACCACCGGCACGTCCGGATGCTCTGCGGAAAGCTTCTTGAGCAGGCTCATGCCGTCGAGGCCCGGCATTTTCAAGTCCGTGATCACCGTGTTGATCTCGCGGTTCATGCGCTCGAGCGCTTCGTTGCCGTTGGCGGCCGTCACCACGTCGTAGCCCTCGCGCCGCAAGATGGCTTCCAGCACGCGGCGGATGTTGGCCTCATCGTCCGCCACCAACACGCGTTTCGTCTCGGACTCGGACACGGGCCGATGGTAGCAGCCCCCCGCCCAAGTCTCCATGGAATCATGGAGGAAGCTCGTCGCGCCCCGCGTGCACAGGCAGGGCGCCGACGAACCAGGTCAGGACGCGTCCGCCCCAGGCACGATCCGGCGCAGATGCTTTTTCCCCGCGTGCAGCACCACCCCATCGGCCGGCACGTCCGCCGCACGCACCACCTGCTCCACGTCGTCCACCTTGGTATCGCCGAGACGAACGCCTCCTTGCATGACCAGGCGGCGCGCGGCGCTCTTCGAAGGGGCAAGCCCCGCCGCCGCCAGCAGATCCACGACCTTGAGGCCCGCTGCCAGCTCGGCCGCGGACACGGCGTGCGTGGGCACGAGCGCGCTCGAGCCTTGTCCCCCGAAGGCGGCCTCCGCACCCCGGCGGGCGTCGTCGGCCGCGTCCTGCCCATGAACGATGCGGGTCACCTCGTAGGCCAGCGCCTGCTTGCCCGCGCGAATCTCGGCGCCTTCGAGCTTCTCGTAGCGCGCGATCTCCTCGAGCGGCAAAAAGGTGAACAGCTTCAAGAAGCGGACGACGTCGCGGTCGTCCGTGTTCACGAAGTACTGGTAAAAGTCGAACACGCTCGTGCGCTCGGACGACAGCCACACGGCGCCCGCGGCGGTTTTGCCCATTTTTGCGCCCGCGGCCGTGGTGAGCAGCGGAAACGTGAGCCCGAACGCGTTTTTCTGCTCGAGCCGCCGAATGAGGTCGGTGCCGGCGAGAATGTTCGACCACTGATCATCGCCCCCGATCTGAAGCGTGCAGCCGAAGCGCCGGTTGAGAACCAGGAAGTCGTAGGCCTGGAGCAGCTGGTAGTTGAACTCGATGAACGACAGCCCCCGCTCGAAGCGCATCTTGTACGCCTCGGCCGACAACATGCGGTTCACTGAAAAATGTCGCCCGATCTCGCGCAAAAAATCCAGGTAGCGCAGGTCGGCCAGCCACTCGGCGTTGTCGACCACCAGCGCCCCCGCCGCGCTGCCCTCCACGAAGCGCTTGACCTGCCGCTCGATGCCTCGGCGGTTTTCCTGGATGGTCTCGAGGGTGAGAAGCTGGCGCATCTCCGTTTTGCCGCTGGGATCCCCCACCATGGCGGTCCCGCCCCCCAAAACGCCGATCGGCCGGTGTCCCGCCTTTGCCATGTGGGCCATGGCCATGAGCGGCACGAAGTGCCCCACGTGGAGGCTGTCCGCCGTGGGATCGAAGCCTGCGTAGAACGTGACCGGCCCCGCGCCCAAGGCGGCCACCATCTCGGCCTCGTCGGTGACCTGCTGGACGAAGCCTCGTCCACGCAGAGTGGCAAACACATTCGGGTCGGAAAGGGAGCTGGACATGGAAACGGCCAGTATAGACGGCCCCGGCAGGCCGGAAAGGGCCCGGCGACGCGTGCAGGCCACCTTTGCGGGGGCCCCCGGGGGCAGGTAGTGTCTGAGACGTGCCGGAATCTACGGTGGAGTGTGCGTGCCAGGCCCGACCGGCCTGGTCCCCGATCAACGACGACAGGGTCCTCGGCTGGGCCGTGGTGGAGAGCGGCGACTGGGAAGAGCTGCGTCAGTGCCCGGACTGTGGCCGGTTCTGGCTGCAGGCCTGGCCTGAAGAACTCGAGGGCTGGGCCATCCTGTGCCGCCCCGTGCCCGCCACCGCCACGCGCCTGCGCGACATCGACCGCGTGGAGACGATTCGTGGCTACTGCCTGGCCCGCTTGGCCGAGCACCTCGGCGAGATCAAGGAAGAGAAGACCAAGTGCGCGAAGGTGACCTGCGAACGCAAACGCATCCGGGGCGCCAACTTGTGCATCGAGCATCTCATCGCCAACCGCTTCGGCCGTCAATTCTCGCGCCTCGATCGCGCACGCCCGAACGAGCCGGCCTGAGCACTGTCGCGAGGAAAATAAGTGGCCCGGACCCCCCACAGCGTGGGAGATCCGGGCCGTCCCTCGTTCTACGGCTTCCTCTGGCTGCGTGTTCTCGGCACGGAGACCTTGCGTGAGATCCCCGTTTGTCCTCCTTTTCGTCCACCGGACGCCCGCTGGTTCATCGGTGCGTCCCTCACCTGTTGTCCTCACCTCACACTCACTAAGGTACCTGGGTTTCGTTTCCGCATCCTTTCCACGAAGCTAAACCTTCGTAAGGCGCTGCCCCCCTCGCCGCGCGACCCCCGCGACAAACGCCACGACCTGCGCGACACTCGAGCGGGTGACGAAAGCCTCTGCCCCTCCCGCGAAGCGCCTGACTCCCCTCGCACGCCTGCGCGCGATGCTCGCTGAGCCCGGTCTTTTGCTGATGCCCTGTTGCTTCGACGGCCTTTCGGCGCGGCTCATCGAGCTGGCCGGCTTCCGCCTGACGTTCATGAGCGGCTTCGCCGTTTCAGCGGCACGGCTCGGCGCACCCGACACGGGGCTCATCTCGTACGGCGAGATGCTCGATCAAGGGCGCAATGTGTGCAGCGCCGTCGATCTGCCCGTGCTGGGCGATGGCGACACCGGCTATGGCAACGCCGTCAACGTCAAGCGCACGGTGTTCGGCTACGCGCAAGCAGGGTTCGCGGCGGTGATGCTGGAAGATCAAGTGGCGCCAAAGCGCTGTGGGCACACACAGGGCAAGCAGGTCGTGGGACGCAGTGAGGCGGTGGCCCGCATCCGCGCCGCCACCGACGCGCGCGACGAAGGCGCGCAGATCGCGATCCTGGCCCGCACCGACGCGCGCGCCACGCATGGACTCGCGGAAGCTCTGTGGCGGGCGCAGGCGTTCGTGGACGAGGGGGCCGACATCGTCTTCGTCGAAGCGCCCCGTGACGAGCGCGAGATGGAAGAGATCGGGCGCGCCGTCACGGTCCCCTTGCTCGCCAACATGCTGGAAGACGGTGACACGCCCATCTTGCCGCCCGCCCGCCTCGAAGCGCTGGGGTTCAAGATTGCGGCCTACCCGCTCACCCTCGTCAACAGCGCCGTGGCCGCCATGCAAAAGGCCCTCACGGCGCTGGCGCGTGGGGAAACGCCCAAAGGTCTCCTGCCCTTCGCCGAGCTCAGGCGTGTGGTGGGCTTCGATGCCTACGACGCCGAAGCTCGTCGCTACGCTTCGCGCACGGACGAGTAAGCCGCACGACGGCCCCCCCCTTTGCTGCGTTTCCATCGCCACCTCACGCACCATGCTCGACACCTTGCATTCCGCTTTGGGCCTTGTCTGCTTCACCCTTTTCGCGTGGCTGCTCGGCGAAAACCGCCGGGCGGCCCGTGTGAAAGTGGCCGCGGCGGGCATGGCCTTACAAATAGGCCTGGCCGCGCTCATCCTCAAGGTGCCGCTCGTGCGCGCGGGCTTTGGCGCGCTGAACGCGGCCGTGTTGGCCGTGCAGAACGCCACGGAAGCGGGCACCTCGCTGGTGTTCGGCTACCTGGGAGGAGGGTCGCTTCCCTTTGCGCCACAGCCAGGCGCCTCCCCGTACATCTTCGCGTTCCGCGCGCTCCCGCTCATCGTCGTCATCAGCGCGCTCACGTCGCTGCTGACGCACTTTCGCATCCTGCCGTTCTTCGTGAGGCAGTTTTCGCGGGTGCTCGAACGCACGTTGGGCATCGGGGGCGCGGTGGGGCTTGGCACGGCGGCCAACGTCTTCGTGGGCATGGTGGAAGGCCCTCTCTTCGTGCGCCCCTTCCTGGCAAAGCTCACGCGCTCGGAGCTGTTTGTCCTCATGGTGGCGGGCATGGCCACGATCGCGGGCACCGTGCTGGTGCTTTACGCCCAACTCATCTCGCCCGTGCTGGCAGACGCTGCGGGTCACCTGCTGACGGCCTCGGTGATCAGCGCGCCCGCCGCCGTGACGATCGCCCTGCTCATGGTGCCTGAGACGGAAGCCACGCTCACGGGCGGCGCCGCCCCTGCGCCCGAGACCAAGAGCGTGATGGATGCCGTGACGGCGGGGACCACCGCGGGCCTTCAGATTCTCCTCACCGTGACGGCCATGCTGATCGTGCTGGTGGCGCTCGTGCACCTCGTGAACGCTGGGTTGGGTGTCCTGCCTGCGGTTGCCGGCGCGCCGCTGTCCCTCGAACGGGTGCTGGGATGGCTCATGGCGCCCGTGACCTGGCTCATGGGCATTCCGTGGCGCGAAGCGCCCGTGGCGGGGGCGCTGATGGGCACGAAGACGGTGCTCAACGAGTTTCTCGCGTACTTGCAAATGTCGCAGCTGCCTCCCGAGGCGCTCAGCCCGCGCAGCCGGCTCATCATGGCGTATGCGCTATGTGGCTTCGCCAACTTCGGAAGCCTGGGCATCATGCTCGGGGGGCTGTCGGCCATGGTGCCCGAACGGCGCGCGGAGATCGCGCGGCTCGGCGCCAAGAGCGTGGTGGGCGGAACGCTGGCCACGTTGTCCACCGGCGCGGTGGTGGGCCTGCTCGGCGGGTGAAGAGCGCCTACACGCGCGCCGCGGGATCCAGCCACGCGTCGGGGATGGGGCGCGGGGCCCCCTCACTCGAAAGACCTAGAGACACCGCCGCCCAGTGGCCCACGTTGTACCAGATATGTGGGCCCGGGCAGTTGGGGCGGCCATGCAGATTGAACTGCCTGTGCGCGTAGACGTAGCGAAGCGCATGGCGGCTCCAGAGGTGGCGCACCAGCTGCCGTCCGGCTTCCACTTCGGCCCAGGTGGGCACTCGGGATCCCGCCGTTCCGTCCGCGATCTCCTCCGACGTGGCCAGTCCCTCGGCGCCGAACGAGGCGAATTCGATGTGAAGGCTGGCCCGCGCGTGCGCGTCGTCCAGCAGAGCTTCGACGGGCCGCAGCTGCAGCACGGTGCCGTCGCGAAGCACGGCGAAGTGGGCGATCACCGTATCGTATTGATCGGGCCGGTCCCCTCGATCGAAGCCCATCTGGTGCAGCACCACGGCGTTGATGGCGGTCAAGGGGCGCCGCGTACCGAAGCGGCTCAGGATCGGCATCCCGCGAAGGTTGTTCGCGATGCCAGCCGTCAGGGAGGTGCGATCGACGATGACCACACCCCCGTTATAGGCCTGCCTGCGTTCGGACACAACCGGCCCGGCACGCCGCAGGTCACCGCGAGGTAACGAGCCTCGCGTCCGCCCCAGGCACAAGGCGCCCGATCGCGCTGGAATGTGCTTTGCACACTTCCAAGTCGTGGGGGAGGGACAGCGATGCGCGTGTGGAAGCAACCTTGGTCTGTGTGGCTCCTGGGGCTCGCGGTGGCGACGACGGCGGCGGTGACGAGGGCGCAAGAGACGACGCCCGGTACGCCCCAGGAGGTGCGCGACGTGACCGTCGACAACCCGGGCGTGGGCATCGCCCCCGCGCAAGAGCTCGGCAGCCTCGGACGCGGCGACGAGGAACGGGCCCTTGCGCCGGCGGAGATGGAGACGCAGACCGCCAGCAACGAGCTCTTCGCCGACGAAACCCGCACCCTGTGGCGATGCAGGCACAAGGTCGCCTTCGCGCAGAAGGTGGCGCCGGCCGCGATTCCGCCGGGGCGCGTGCTGGTCCGCTTCGTGGTGGACACGTCGGGGCAACCGCGGCAGGCCGCCGTGGTGGCGCTCGAGCCGCTCGACACGGACGTGTTGTTCTGTGTGAAGGACGAGGTTCAATCGTGGCGCCTCGAACCGCCGCCCGTCAAGCCCGTGACCTTCACACGCGAGGTCGACCTGCGCGCGCCCAATGAAGATCCCTGACGAACGTCTCTGGCTTCCTGGCTTCATCTGCGAAGCCCTTTCGCGAGGCCTCTCACAACCGCCACAACGCTTTCGTGTGACCAGCGTCCCCCGTTCTTTCTGATTTAGTCGCCGCCTGACTTTCTGCGAGATCTATCGGTTGGACGGCCGGAGCCAAAGAGACACCTCCAGTGAGTTCTTGCTAGCTGGGCCACTCATTCCGAACAAAGGCGAGCAAGTGGCCACAGAGTCGGTCCTCTTCTCCAGGCGTCACCAAGGTGAGACTACTGGTTTGTGCGTTTCGCGCAGATCAGGTAGCGTTCGCCATGGCCGATGTCATGAACTTCTATATCGATGACTCCGGTTCCCGAAGTCCCGACCGCCATCCCAAGGATGCTTTGCCAGGGCATGGCCATGACTTTTTCGGATTGGGCGGGGTTCTTGTTCGCGAGCGTGATGAAGCGTTCGTGCGCGCGAAGCACGAGGCACTGGTCTCTGAATGGAAGCTGCATGGCCAGCCTCTCCACTCGTCAGAAATTCGCGCCAGCAAAGGCCCCTTCACATGGCTCCGCGGCGCATCCGCCGAAAGGCGGGAAAAGTTCTACACCGATATCGAACAACTAGTGACGACGCGCGAACTTACCGCGCTCGCTTGCGTCGTTGATCGGCCCGGCTACAACCGTCGGTATCGCGACCAGTACGGAAGAAAACGCTGGCAGCTTTGCAAGACTGCGTTCTATATCGTGGTCGAGCGTGCCGCCAAATACGCGATAGCCAAGGATTGCAAGCTCCGGATCCTCATCGAGAGCGCTGGCAAACGTGAAGACGGTCAACTCCAGAACTACTATTCGGATATGCGGAACGTGGGTCAGCCTTTCGATCCCACTAGAGCTGCCAAATACGAGCCACTTCACCCAGCCGCGCTGGCCGCGACGCTGCACGAGTTCCGCAAGAAGAGTAAGTCGTCTCCGTTGATGCAACTTGCCGATCTATGCTTATGGCCACTGTGCCTTGGCGGCTACGACTCCGGAAACGTACCCTACGCCGCCTTGAGACGTGCGGGTACACTCCTCGATGCGCAGCTGCGCCCAGAGGACGTCCCACATCTGGTCGTTAAATACAGTTGCTTCGAAGCACTCAAAAAAGCTGAAGCTCGCTAGAAGCGAGCTTCAGGACGGCTGCCTCACGGCGACCCAGTGGGCGATGCCCAATGGCTATACTAGTTGCAAACGGCTTGGCTAGTCAACTGGGCGGGCGCCCCTTTTCAGTCCTAAATTTAGCGAGCCCGCTCGGCGGCAAGTGGCGTTCGTTTCGGAGTCCGCCTATCCGCTCGAGGCTCAGTGCGCAATGGAATCGCTCAGGCGGTCAAAGTCCGTTATTGCCGAGCATCATCCCGCTTCGCAGAGTTGCGTTCGAGGTACTCTTGCCGCGCTCGTCCAAGTTCCTCACGCCGTGGCCAACCGCATTCGCGCGCCATCGCTACTTCGTAGTCACTGAAGAAGTGTCGAGACACTGGATTTCAGTGAATGCTACCGAAAGGAAATTGAATGTCCCTCGCAACGATTCGTTCAAAGCATCGAAGTTGATGGTCGATAGCAATGTCGAGAGGTTTTTGGTTGCACCGTCCTAGCTCAAGGCGTAGCGAAAACCGTCGGCGTAGGGGTCGACGTAGTGGATCTCATCGAGGATCGCGCCGAGTCACGATGCGGCGCCCGACACGCCTCCTTCCGAAGGCTGTCAACGGCGGCCTCGTATGACCAACGATAGTGGCGCCGAAAAGTGGAACCGCCTGCATCGTGGTAGCTACCAAAGTCGGCTCCACCGCGGCTTGTGTCGCCACAAAAAACTTGCCGCTTCACGTCGGGCCAGAGAAACGCGCGTTCGTACAACGCTTCTAGGGTCTTCGTTGTCCATTTTCGGCAACTTCGCGTGTCTAGAACATCCGGGCAGGTTACGGCCCGAGACCGGGGAGCTTGCCCGTCCCCCCAACGCCTCAAAATCGCGTTCTCGCTCGCACGCCCGGAGCGTGTCTGACCCTCGACCAGTCCGTCCAACCCATCTTTTCTGGCTGCACAAGCCCTTCCGCGAATTTTCGATGATCACGGCAGACTACGTGGAGACCTCGCCGTGAAGCGAGGGGCGCGCCCCAGGCACCTGCAGCGCAAGAATCGGGTCGAAGCCGCGCACGGGCGGGGATAGGCTGCTTGGCACATGACCGCCGATTACCACCGCGTCGAAGCGGCGCTTCGCTATCTCGAAGAACGCTGGCCGGAGCACCCCTCGCTCGACGACGTGGCGAAGCACATTGGTCTTTCGCCCTTTCATTTTCAGCGCCTGTTCCACCGGTGGGCAGGCATCACGCCCCATCGCTTCATGCAGCACCTCACGTGGTCGTTCGCGCGGGCGCGCCTGCAGCAAGATGTGCCCGTGCTGCAGGCGGCCTTTGAGGGCGGGCTTTCGGGCGCGTCGCGGCTGCACGATCTGGCCTTGCGGCTCGAAGCCGTCACGCCCGGGCAGATGCGTTCGGGCGGCGCCTCTTTGCCGATCCGCTGGGGTGTCCACGAGAGCCCCTTCGGCCGCTGCTTCGTGGCCACCACACCGCGGGGCCTTTGCCAGCTGGGCTTCGTCTCCGAAGATCCCGGCGGCACTTCTTTCGAAGAGCTGCGCGCGACGCTGGCCCGCACGTTTCCGCAGGCACAGCTCGCCGAGGACGCGGGAGCCACGGCGCCCCTCGTGGCGCGTGTGTTCCGGGCGCCGCCTCCGCGCGGCCTTGGCGGGGATCGCCCGCTTTTGCCCCTCTTCGTCTCGGCAAGCCCATTTCAGCTCCAGGTCTGGCGTGCGCTCTTGGCCATCCCCGAGGGCGCGGTCACCACGTACCAGGCGATTGCGCGGGCCATTGGCAACCCCGGCGCCACGCGCGCTGTGGGCACGGCCGTGGGGCGCAACCCGATCGCCTGGCTCATCCCCTGCCACCGCGTGATCCGCAGCGAGGGACACACGGGGCAGTACCGTTGGGGCCCTCTGCGCAAGCGCGCGATGCTGGCATGGGAGGCCGCCCGAACCTCTCCCGAAGAGCCTGCCCGCGGCGCCGCGCCCGAGCGGCTGGTACGCTCGGCCCCCCCATGACCCCGCCGCCCCCTCCGTCTCGACTGGCCATCGCTCTGGCGTTCGCCGCGGTGTACGTGGTCTGGGGCTCGACCTACCTGGCCATGCGCATCGGCGTGGGCAGCCTGCCTCCGTTTCTTCTGGGCGCCATCCGGTTTTTTCTCGCAGGGTGCGCCATGTGGGGCTACCACGCGGCCAAGGGGAAAACCCACCTTGCCCGCGGACACTGGAGGAACACCACGATCGCGGGGCTGTTGCTTTTGGTGGGCGGCAACGGCGGGGTGGTGTGGGCGGTGCAGCACATTCCCTCGGGGCTGGCGGCGTTGATCGTGGGCACCGTGCCGCTGTGGGTGGTGGCGCTGGCGTGGGCCACCGGGGCGCGCCGTCCTTCGGGGCGTTTGGTGTCGGGTCTTGGCCTCGGGCTCGTGGGCATCGCCGTGTTGCTGGGCCCCGATGTCGTGACGGCCTTTGCGCACGACCAAGCCCCGGGCACCCCGGCGCGCGCCCACGCGCTGGGTGTGCTCGCCGTGCTCTTTGCGTCGCTGTCCTGGGCGATGGGCTCGCTGTGGTCGCGACGCGCCCGGGTGCCCGAGGCGCCGCTCTTGCCCACGGGCATGCAGATGCTGGCGGGCGGCGCTGCGTTGTTCTTGCTGTCGGCCGTCCGGGGCGAAATGACCACGTTTTCTCCCGCGCAGGTGACGAGCGCTGCGCTCCTCGCGCTCGCGTATTTGGTGGTGTTCGGCTCGCTTTTGGCCTACTCGGCGTACATCTGGCTTTTGCAGGTGGTGCCCCCGGCCCGCGTGGCCACTTATGCCTTCGTCAACCCCGTCGTGGCCGTGTTTCTTGGCACCGCGCTCGCGGGAGAGCCGCTTGGCACCCGCACGCTGGTGTCGGCGGCGATCATCGTTGGCGCCGTGGCGCTCATCACCACGGCCCCTGCGGACGCCCCGCCGCAGACGCGCTGACGCGTCAGCGTGCAACATTCACTAATTTGACCCCGCGGGCCACAGGGCCAAGCATGGGGCGAAGCCCATGGAAGCACTGTCAGCCCGCCGTCCCCCCGTGGCCCATGAAGGCGTTGCCGCCGCCACGAAGGCCCACGCCGCCTTCGATCTCAAAGGCGTCATGTCGTCGACCACCGTCATGCGGCTCAAAAGCCGCGATCTGGGGCTCATCGAGCGGCAGCTGCGCAACCGGGTCACGCAGTTCCCGCAGTTTTTCGAACATGCGCCCATGGTGGTGGACTTTACGCCGCTGCAAGGCCGCTCCGACGGCATCGCGCTTGCGGCTCTCGCGCGCATGTTGCGCGCCCGTGGCGTCGTGCCTGTGGGGGTCACCAACCTCGACGAGGCCTTCCACGAAGAGGCGATCGCGGCCGGGCTGGGCATTATCAAGCCCACCGGCCCCGCAGGCTTGCGCCTCGGCCCCGACGGCCTGGGAGACGCCGCCGACGTGCGCCCCGCCGCAGGTCCCGTGCCCACCGCCTCGGTCAACGAGGGGCCCACGGTTCCCATGGCCAGCGTGCCCGCGCCCGAACCCGCGCGTCCCGTCTTCGCGCACAGGCCGCCCATGGTGATTCGCACCCCCGTGCGCAGCGGTCAGGAGATCTACGCGCGGCAAACGGACCTCATCGTGCTGGGCCCCGTGAACCCCGGCGCCCAGGTCATTGCCGATGGCCACGTGCACGTCTACGCCCCCCTGCGCGGACGCGCGATTGCAGGCGCAGCCGGTTACCCCGAAGCACGCATCTTCTGCCAGAAGCTCGAGGCCGAGCTCATCTGCATCGCGGGGGCATACATGTTGGCCGACGACCTGCCCGCCGATCGCGTGGGCCGCGCCGTGCAGGTGTTCATCGAACACGGCGAGTGCCACATCATCCCGCTGTGACGGGGTCCTCTGCCCCACCCCAGGCGCCCCCCGGAGGGCGCTTTTCTTTGCGCACTTCGATGTAGTCACAGGTGCTACCCGTGGCGCCGTTTTCTCCAAAAATTTTACGGACTTCGCCTCTCAATGTTTTATGGGACCACGACTCGCGAATTGAATCAGGGAGGCCCATATCGTGTCCAAAGTCATCGTTGTCACCTCGGGTAAGGGTGGGGTCGGAAAGACCACCACCAGCGCCAATCTCGCCGCAGGGCTCGCCATGCGTGGCCACAAAACGGTGGCCATCGACTTCGACGTGGGCCTGCGCAACCTGGATCTCGTCCTCGGCTGCGAGCGTCGCGTGGTGTACGACTTCGTCAACGTCATCAAGAACGAAGCCAAGCTTCAGCAAGCCTTGATCAAAGACAAGCGCATCGAGAACCTCTACGTGCTGGCCGCGTCGCAGACCCGCGACAAAGACGCGCTCGAGGAAGAAGGTGTGGGCCGCGTGCTCGAGGAGCTCAAGACGATGGGCTTCGAGTACATCATCTGCGACTCGCCCGCCGGCATCGAAAAGGGCGCCCAGATGGCCATGTTCTTCGCCGATGAAGCCATCGTGGTGGCAAACCCCGAGGTGTCTTCGGTGCGTGACTCCGACCGCGTGTTGGGCCTGCTTGCCGCGAAGACCCGCGCCGCCTCGGGGGGCCAATCGATCAAGAGCCACCTTCTGCTCACGCGCTACAACCCCGCGCGCGTCAAGAAGGGGGAGATGCTGAGCGTCGAGGACATCCTGGAGCTGCTCGGCATTCCTCTTTTGGGCGTCATCCCCGAATCCAAGGTCGTGTTGCTCTCGTCGAACAAGGGCACCCCGGCCATCCTCGACGAGGAAAGCGATGCGGCGCAGGCCTACCTCGACGTCGTCTACCGGTTTCTCGGTGAAGAGCGCGAGCAGCGGTTCATCAACGAAGAAAAGCGCGGCATCTTGGCGCGCCTCTTCGGCTAACCGAACAACCGGGGGAGCTGAGATGTCATTGATCGACTTTTTTCGGCGCCAGCCCAGGCCCGCGAGCCTGGCCAAGGAGCGCTTGTCCATCATCGTCGCGCGCGAGCGGGCCGCCACGCGCGGGGGCCCCGACTATCTTCCGCAGCTTCAGCAAGAGCTGCTGGCTGTACTGGCCAAATACGAGGTCATCGATCTGCAGAACGTCTCGGTCAGTCTCGATCGCCGGGACGACTGCGAGGTGCTCGAGCTCAACGTGGTGCTGCCCGAAGTGGAAAGCCCACCGGCCCCGCGCCGGTTCGCGGCCAGTTAGCCTGCCAGCCCCCCAGCTCGCAAAGCTGAGGGGGCGCGCTAGGGTGTGCAGGCGGGCGGCAACGTGGGCGGCATACACGACGCGGCCGCCGCAAAGCCCGGCGGCAGGCAGCCCGAGGAAAACAGGTGGCAGGCGCCACTCGGGCTTGCGGCCCAGGTGAGCGCCGTATCGCAAGCCTGTCCCGATTTCGCGCACGAAAGCGGCACCTCGGGTAGCAGGCACTGCCGCGCGAGATCCAGCGGCGCGCCAGCCAGCGTCTCGCAAAACGCATCCGTTTGGCACGCGGCCACGGGCTTGGCCTCACAGTCTGCGCAGGCCGCCTCGGTCGCACAACTCATCACGAAGTTCGCGACCGAGACGAGCTCCAACGCGGGACCCACGCGGCGCAAGCTGCCCGTGGCCACCACGTTCGAATTGTCAGGCGCCACGGTCACCCGGGGCACGCCGCGCTCAAAGAGCAGATCCCGCACGCAGGACGCACGATGTGCGAGCGCGTCTGCGCTCACCGGCTTGCCATCGGCGTTCGCGGGCGCGAGGTTGATCACGAACCCCAAGGTGCGGTCGGGCTGGTTCGCCAGCTGGGCACAGCGGTTGGCCGAATCGGCGCAGATAGGGCCGCGCCTGATGTCAGGCTTCCACACGTCATCGCAGTCGTCACCCAGACACCCCGCCGTCCAGGACAACAGAGACAGGCCCAACGCGCAGAGGCCAAGGTGTGTTCCAAGACGCTTCACGATCATCGCCTCCCGTCCGTTGCGGCGCCAGGTGCCCCGTTCATCAACTTGGCCATACCGAAGGCCATCTCCAGCGCTTGACGGTAGTTGAGCCGCGGATCGCAGGCGCTTGCGTAGTTGCGATCGAGATCAGCCTCGGAGAGACCGCCCCCGATGCACTCGGTGACGTCGTCTCCCGTGAGCTCGAAGTGCACGCCCGCCAGCACCGAGCCCAAGGCGGCGTGCACCGCGAAGGTGCGCTCGACCTCGGCCTGGATGTCGTCGAAGCTGCGGGTTTTAACTCCGCTGCCCAGCACGCGCCCATTGCCGTGCATGGGATCGCTCACCCACGACACCCGGCGGCCCGCTTGCTTGACGGCCTGGATCAGCTTCGGCAGCACGCTTTCGACGTTGTCGGCGCCCATGCGGGTGATGAGCAAGAGCTTGCCGGCCTCGTTGCTCGGGTTCAAAGCCTCGACCAACCTCACCACTTCGTCCGCCGTGGCCTTGGGGCCCACCTTGACCCCCACCGGGTTGCGGATGCCGCGGAAGAACTCGACGTGGGCCCCTTGCAAGTCGCGCGTGCGTTCCCCGATCCAGGGCAGGTGGGTGGTGAGGTCGTAGTGCCCCTCGCGCCGGGGCACTTTGCGGGTCTGTGCGGCCTCGTAATGCAAGGAGAGCCCTTCGTGGCTCGTGAAGAACTCGACCCGGGTGAGATCGTCCACCTTGGCCTCACCAAGGGCCTCCATGAAGCGGATGGCTTCGCCGATCTCGCGGGTCATGCGCGTGTAGTCCTCACGCAGCCCCGCGGGAAGCTCGGCGCGCGACAGCTGGCTCAGGTCCCAAAACTCCGGGTGATGCAGGTCAGCGAAACCGCCCATCGAGAGCGAGCGCACAAAGTTGATCGTGGCGGCGGCGTGCAAGTAGGCCTGCAGCAAGAGCTCGGGATCGGGGGTGCGGGCCTCGACGGTGAAGTCTTGCCGGTTCACCAGATCCCCGAAGTAGCTCGGAAGCTCCACGTCGCCCCGCAGCTCCGAAGGTTTCGAGCGGGGCTTGGCGTATTGGCCGGCGAAGCGGCCCACGCGGATGATGGGGCGCTTCGAGCCGTGGATGAGCACCACGGACATCTGCAGCAAGATCTTGAGCTTGTTGGCGATGACGTCGGGGCGACAGTCAGCCAGCGTCTCGGCGCAATCTCCGCCTTGCAGCAGGAAGCGCTTGCCTTCCTCGGCATCGGCCATGAGGCTGCGCAGGCGCTCGATCTCCCATGACGTGACGAGCGGAGGCAAGGAACTGAGCTTCTCGGTCACCTGCGCGAGCTTGTCGGGGTCGGGGTAGGCCACCTCCTGGGCCAGCGGACGGCTCTTCCATGACGCAGGGGTCCAGGGCCGGGGCGCCGGGGCGCCTTCGGTCGTGCGGGCAACTTCGGGAAGAACGTCGGACGCGGGCAGGCGGGTCATGGGAACGGCCAAATCTAGCAGGCGAATCCTCGCGGGCAGGCCTCGACCCGCCGAGGGCTGGCCTTGTCGGGCGGGCCTGCGCTAGCGTGCGGCTCGCCATGGCGCCCCGCTCCTCCCCTCCCCAGCCGCTCGACGACACGAGGCGCGTCTTCGCCGCCGGTCCTGACACTCTGGTGGAGTCAGCGGGGGTGCGGCAGGCCTGGCACAGGGGGCGCTCGCGCTATGCCGTGTGGATCGTGCGGGTGGACGACCCCGAGGTGCATGCGCGTGTGGCGGCCGCCCAGCGCACCCTGTCCGCGTGGATCGAGCCGCTGGGCGCCGAGGATCTGCACATCACGTTGGCCGTGGCCGGCTTCGTGGCGCCGCGGGCTACGGCCAATGACGACGTCACGCCCACCGCCCTCGCGCAGCAAGCGGCCCTCGCGCGGACCGTCGGGGGCCCCTTCGTTTATCGGATCGGGGGCTTGCACTCGTTCCTGGGCGCGCCCTTCCTGGCCATCGAAGACGTGACGGGCAGCCTGGCGCGGCTCCACGGGGCTCTCACCGCACCGGGATGCCCCCTGGCCCCTACACGCTACCTGCCCCACCTGACCGTGGGTCGCTATGCCGGACGTTTTCCCACACGCGATCTTTTGCCCGCGTTGGCCCGACCCGATGAGCCGCCCCCACGGCAGCGGTGCTTCGATGAGGTCGAGCTCGTCACCTTCGCGGCGCGCACGCCCCACGCTCCCCTCGTCACGCGCGCACGCATTCCGCTCGTGCCCGATCGATGAGCGGCGGCCTACCCCTACACCGGCGGTGTATCGGCGCCTGACCCTGAGACGTCTCATGAACGTCTCACCCAGGCCCCTCGTGCCCCCTGCGGCAGCGGCGTCGCCAAGCATAACGAGAGGTTGCCAAGCCCATCGCCTGCGCACGTGCCTTGCAGTGCCCCCCGGCACCGATGGGCACGTACGCACGCAGCAGTCGTTCGATGAGACAGTGGGCCTGCGCCTGCACCTTGTTCGTGTTGGCCGCGTGTGAGCCTCGCGACGCACCCAACGCCCCCAAGGTGTGGTCGCTGCCCGCGCTCGAACAGGCATTTCATGTCGGGGCTGTCGGTGCTGCAGGGAAAAACCTTCCCGGGCGGCATTCGTGCGGCCACGTTCTTCGAGCCGAATGCCGACGGCACGAGCCGTCTTCGCGTGCTGCCCGCATTTTCCGAAGGTATGCCCGCCGCCTACGTCGCGGCAGAGATGTGGACCGGCTACGACGAGATCTGGCTGCAGCCCTGGTATTCGCTGGTCACCGCCTGGGACGAAAAAGCGCCTTCCACGTACCGACTGAAAGATGCCGACGGCAAGGTGGCGCCCGCGATCTACGACGTGGATGTCGAGAGCACGTTCTACAGCCCCTTTTGGCGTGTGTTCTGGGTCGTGGTGCCCCCGGAGACCACGCCCAGCACCTACACCGATAGCCGCGCCTTGCTCGCCGCCGGTTTGCCCATGTACCCGGGGCCCGCCTGGATCTACTCGATGCGTACGGCGTCCCTGAACTTGGGTGAAGGCAAGCCCAAACACCCGCTGCTCGGCAGCGAGGTGGGCGCCGTGGCCTTGGGGCCCGACGCCTGGGTCGAAGGCGACCTCAAACCTTCGATGAACCTGGGCGGCAACAACTTCACCTACGACAAGACCGACGTCGTGCACGAGGTGGCCCTGTTTTGGATGCACCCTCGGGGGACGCTGCCCGAGTCCGCGGCGGCGTGGCCCGGCGTCGTGGGCACGGGGCCCTTCGGCGCGCGCGCGCCTGCCCAGGTGGTGGGAAACCGCCCGCGCTTCGGCGGTTTGTGCCGGCTTTACCTCGCGGCCGTTCCCGTGACGGCCGCCCCCTTCGAGCCCGACGCCTCACCCGCGGCCTCGGCGCTGCTCACGGCCGCCAACCTCGACCCCGCCGCCTACCGCGGACGCGTGGCGCTGAACGCCAAGAAGGTCGCCATGAACGACAAGGCCTGCTTCGACGATCCCGGGTTTCCCGGAAGCTGCACCTGGCTCGACAGCCAAGCCGCCGTGGAGGACCGCCTGGGCGACGCCGCCATCACCCGCACGGAGATCCTGATGACCTGCCCCTTCGTGACCTACGCTGCAAAGGCCGTCAAATGAGGGCGCGCGCTTTGCGCGGGTTGCCGTTCGTGCTCGCGATCGTGGGGCTGCTGGCCCCCGGTTCGCACGCGTACGCCGCCCCCGCGCCGCACGCTGTGCCCAACGACGACGCGTTCGACGACGCAGCGGAAGACGAAACGCTCGACGATGGTGAGCCCGTGCCCAACCGCGAGCCCCTCACGTTCCGCGGCTACGTCGACGTGGGGTACGCCAAGGCCCAGGGCAACGGCACGAGCTACGCGCCCAACGACACCCGCTTGCCTGCCGACTACCGCGTGGACACGTTTGCCCCCGCCGTCAACAGCTTCGGGGACGTGGCCGCCACGGACGCAGGCAATCGCTTCGTCAATGGCTTTTTGCCCACCACGACCGGCCAGGGTGGCAAGGGCTCGTTCCTGCTCAACGTCTTGAGCCTCGACACCCGCTATGAACCCGAAGGCTCGCCGCTCACGATTTTTGCGCGCGTGCAGCTGTTTCCCAGGTATCTCGACGGCCAGGAGCAAAGCCGCCTGTGGGTGGAACAAGCCTTTGGACGTCTTCAGCCTTTTGCCTCGAAAGAGTTCACGATCACCTTGGGCAAGCTGGATTCGGTCTTCGGCATCGAATACCTCGAAAACCAGTCGAACTTCCGCACCGGAGTGACACCCTCGCTCTTTGCTCGCTACACCACGGGCCGCTCTGTGGGCGCCAAGGTGTTCTTTCGCCAGCAGATCCCCGCGCTGTGGTCCGCCTTGAGCCTCAACGCGTCGGCCACCAACAGCGGCACGTTCGTCGAAGCGCTACAGCCCACGAGCCGCAGCTTGACGGGCACGCCGGTGCTGGCGGCCCGCCTGGGGTATGAGTTCAATCACCCCCGCGTGGGCGTGAAACTGGGTGCCAGCGGCCTTTACGGCCCGCGCAACGATCAGACCTCGGCGGAGGCCGAGCAACGCATGTTCGGCGTCGACGCCCGTGTGTTCCTGCTGGGTCTGGCGCTGTCCGGCGAGTACCTCGACGTGCGCAAGGGCCTCGGCGCCGACACGGGCAAGTACACCGGCCTTGGCGTTTATCCTCTGGCCTCGGGTTTCGAGGCGCGCGGGTTTTACGCGCAGGCCGCCTACGTGCTGCGGGTGGGCTGGCGGGCGTTGTCCAACATCGTTCCCTACGGCCGCTACGAGCGCCGGCGGGCCGCCTTCGAGGGCTTCGGCAGCCTCACGGTGGACCGCCTCACCGCCGGGCTGCGGCTCGACTTTTGGGAGTCCCTGCTGGTGAAGGTCGAGTTTCTGCGCAACCGCGAGTTGGCGGGAGCGCTTCCCGTCAACAACGACGTGCTCACGTCGTCGGTGGTGTTTTCCTGGTGAAAGGTACACGAATGGCAAAAGCGACCTATGGCTCCCTCACGCTCGCCGCGGCGTCTTTGCTGCTGGCGCCGGCTGCCGCGCACGCCGGGGACACCAAATGTTCCTGCACGGGTGAAGTCACCCCGCTGCCCCTCGAGGCCAAGACCCCCGACGATCTCGCCTTCAAGGCGCTCGTCGAACGCCACTATCTCATGGTCAACCTGCTCACGGCGGCCCGCGCTGCCACGCAACGGCACGACCACGCCACCGCGATGGCCAAGTGGGAAGCCCTGGCACGCATCCCCGACCTGCCGCCCGACGTGGCGCACGAGGTGAATCTGGCGCTCGGCCGTGCGGAGCAAGACCACGCCGCGCCCGAGGTAGCCACACACAGGGACGGGGCGCTGCCCGTCGAGATCGACGTCGCCCCCAGACGTCGAACCACGGCCGCCACGCTGGTGAGCGGCCGCGTGATGGGCGGCGGCTCCCGGGGGCCCGGCAACACGGTGGTGTGGCTCAAGCCGCTCGATCGGCCCATGCCCCCTCTGCCCGCCGTGAAGAAGGTGATCAAGCAGAAGAACAAGCGCTTTTTGCCTCACGTCGTGGCCGTTCCCGTGGGCAGCCGCGTGGCCTTCGTCAACGACGACGAAATTCATCACAACGTCTTCTCATCCACGAAACCCAACGACTTCGACAGCGGCCTTTACGGCAAGGGAGGGGCCTTCGGCCAGGTGTTCGACAAGGCAGGGCCCGTCGAGATCCTGTGCAACATCCACGCGAGCATGAACGCCTACGTTTACGTGGTCGAAAGCCCGTACTACGCGGTGGCCAACGGCTCCGGGGCGTTCCGCATCCCCAACGTTCCTCCGGGCCGGTACCAGCTCGAGGCCTGGAACGAAGGCTCTTCGGGGACTGTCTCACAAAAGATCCAGGTGGGGCCAAGCGGCGCACCTGCCGTGGTGGTGAGCATGGCGGGCGACAAAGGGTCTCGAGGCCCAGCCCCCGACAAGTACGGCCGACCCCGCCAAGAACACATTGGCTACTAGGAGCTCGTGATGGCGCTCTTTGGGAACTCCTCCCTCTCGAAACGTGTCGCAGGCGCCCTCGCCGTCGCGGCGTTCGCAGCGGCAGGGTACGTTGGCCTCGCCGACCTCGAACGGGGGGCCGCGCACAGCCGCGCCCACGCACAGGCCGAGCGGGCCCGACAGAGCGTGCAGGAGGCGCTCGACCGCGAGGTCTTGGGCCTCGAGCTCGCGGGACACAACGCTGCCAGCAGCCCCCGCCTGGTGGCGGCCGTGCGCGCCAACGTCTCGCCGTCCACGCTGCGCGACATCTTCGAGACCGAATCCTGGTGGCAGCCCTACCGCGAGGCGTTTCCAAGCCAAGGGCTTGCGGAGCGCGAGGGCACGGCCAACACGCTCATGGGGACGAAGCTCGAAGGGCCCGCCCTCGATCGTCTCGTGGCCCGTGCGCGCCGCGACCGCAAGCCCGCAGGAGGGCTCATCGACATCGGGTCGCGTGCCTTTCAAGTCGTGGCGGCGCCCATGCTGCTCACCGACGCGGCCACCATCCCCGTCCTGCTTCTGGCCCGCCCGTTTGCTCTGCAAAGCCTCGAGGTGCTCGCGCGGGCTGCGAACGCCACGGTGGCCCTCTACGAAGGCGAGCGGCTCCGTGCCGCCGCGGGCCGCAGCGCCGCCCCCGCGCGCACCTCCCCAAACGCGTTCCCCACGGTCACGTCGAGGCTTCCGCTCGATGGCTTGCTGGCCCTCGTGGTCACCCCCAACGAGGTGGCACCCGACCGGCGCTGGACTTTGGGGATGGCGGGCGCGCGGGCGGGCCTTTGCTTGCTCGCGACGCTGCTCGCCCTGTGGATCCTCTTTCGCCGCCGCCCCGAACCCCTCGTGCCAACGACGGCGCCCATCGACGACGCCGTGGGCCGGTATGCCTTGTTGAACAAGATCGGGGGTGGGGGCATGGCCGACGTGTATTTGGCCGTGGCCCGCGGCGAGCAAGGCTTCCGCCGCCCTTGCGTGGTCAAGCGCCTGCGCGCCGAACTGGCCTCCGATGCGCAGGTGGTGGCTCAGTTCACCGACGAAGCCACGTTGGCGTCCTCGCTGGTCCATTCCCACATCGTGCCGATCTTCGACTTCGGCCGTCTGGGCGACCACTACTTCATCGTGCAGGAGTACGTGGCGGGCCGCGATCTCGGCAAGCTCAGCGCCCGGCTCGAAGCCCAACACCGCCCCCCCCTGCCCCCTGCGGCGGTGGCGCACATGGCCTGCGCCGTGTTGAGCGCGCTCGACTATGCGCACAACAAGTGCAGCGTGGAGGGGCGTCCGCTCGCGCTCGTTCACCGTGACGTGACACCCGAAAACATCATGGTCTCGCTGCAAGGCGAGGTGAAGCTGCTCGACTTCGGCGTCCTCAAGTCCAGCGAGGGCCGCTCGACCAAAACCGAGATGGGGGCCCTCAAGGGCAGCGTGAGCTTCATGTCACCCGAACAAGCCCGCTGCGTGGAGGTCGACGCCCGCGCCGATCTTTATTCGCTGGCCCTGGTCATGTACTTCTGCCTCACAGGCCGCGCCCTTTTCGAGGGCACCGCCAGCTACCAGATCCTCGTGAAGGCAGGGGCCGGCGTGGGCCCTGAAGAGGACGCCCGGCTCCGCTGCCTTCCCGCCGCGTTCGTGCCCCTTTTGTGCAAGGCGCTGGCGCCCCGGCTCGACGATCGGTTTCAAACGGCCCGCGAGTTCGCCGAGGCGTGTAAGCCCCTGTCCGCAGGGGGCGACGTGCTGCTGCGCCAGATCGTCAGCGAGCTCTTCGACGACGAGATCCTTTCCGAACAAGAGCTGTTGCGCGAAGGGCTCAAAGAGAACAGCCAAACCTTTCGTTCGAGCGCGGCTTTGCCCCCGGGCACCGGAACCCTGACCGATTCGCACGAGATCCCTGCGCTCACCCCCCAAGTTGCGAGGCGCCCATGACGTCTTCCCCTCACCTCGATCCCCACGCGGACGCCCCAGGCCCCAAGAGCCCCCGCGCGTGGTTCGGCGGCTACTACCTGGTCGATTCCATCGGCAAGGGGGGCATGGCCGAGATCTTTCGCGCCGTGCGCCCGGGCGAACAGGGCTTTTTGCGGACGGTGGCGCTCAAGCGCATCAGCCCCGCGTACGCGCATTCGGAATCCTTCGTGCAGATGTTCTGCGAGGAAGCGCGGATCAGCGCGATGCTGTCGCATCCAAACATCGTGCAGGTGTACGAGTTCGGCAAGGCCGAGGGCACGTACTTTTTGGCGATGGAGTACCTGCGGGGCCGCGACCTCTTGAGCGTCATGCGCTCGAACGACGCACGCAGGGCCATGATCCCCACGAGCCTGGTCACGTTCATCGGCCAAAAGGTCGCCTCGGCGCTGGGCTATGTGCACGAGCTGCGCGGCCCGGACGGGGCCTCGCTTCACTTGGTCCACCGCGACGTCAGCCCCGCAAACATCATGTTGCTCAAACGAGGCGGCGTGAAGGTGCTCGACTTCGGCATTGCCAAGTCGCCCAGCTTGGCGCGGCAGCAGACCCAGGCAGGGTTCGTGAAGGGCAAGATGGGCTATCTTTCGCCCGAGCAAGCCCGCTGTGAGGCGCTCGACGGCCGCTCCGACATCTTTTCCCTGGGCGTCACGCTCTGGGAGGCGCTGACGGGCAAGCGTCTCTTCCGGGCGCAGACGGAGTACGAGACGGTCAAAAACGTTCTGAACCTCCCGATCATGCCGCCGTCGAGCATAAACCCTCACGTGTCCCCCCGGCTCGACGGTGTCGTCATGGCGTGTCTCGAGAGAGCCCGCGAAGCGCGCCCCGCCTCGGCCAAGCAGCTCTCGGCCGAACTCGGTGAATGCCTGCGGCAGACCCCTGCCACCGACGAAGACATTGCCGTCTACCTGGGTGAGCTTTACGGGGAACACAGCAGTCAAGTGATCCCGATCGTAAGGGACGAGATGCTGGCCGCGCAGGCCGGGGCGCCCGAGGCGCTGCCCGCGCCCCCCCACGAATTGCCCTGGGGCAGGCCCGCGAAGATCGTGCCGCTCGTCGACCCAACCCGCCCGCAACCTTTCGAGGCTTCCCCCCCGGTGGCCGTCACGCCCACCAGCTTGCCCCGCCTGCGCCCCCCCTCCCGCCCAGGGCCCGCGCCGCGCGCCGGGGCAGGGCGAGGCCTCGCCATCACCGCCATCGGGCTGGCCGCGCTTGGCCTTGCCGGCTCCCAGTGGCTTTGGCCCGCGCTCGTGAACCCCGCCGATCGCGCGGGGGCCCCCACCCTCGCAACCACGCGCCTGGAGCTGCACTCGCAGCCCGCAGGCGCCACGGTGCTGGATGCGCAGGGCGAAGCCGTGGGCGTCACCCCGCTCGTGCTCGAGCGCGCCCGCGACGCCCCCGAGGTCACGTGGGAGCTGCGCCTCCCGGGCCATGCGCCCGCCCGCATCACTCCCACCACCGCGACCGACGTGTTCTTGATGGTGCCGCTCGACCCCTCGACACGCTGAGCTCGTGACCTCTCCCGGTTCGCGGCCTCCCGAGAGGCCGTGGCTTTTGCTTTTGCGCCTGCGGGTCTCGCGCCCGCTCTCCCTCACCCCGTCATGGAAGGACACTGATGAAAAAAGCCCTGCTCTGCCTCTGCCTCGCCACCCCCTGGGTGCCCGCCTGTGGTGAGCCCCCCACATCCGACGCGCCCCCACCGCAGATCGCCGCCGTGAAGGCGGCCGACGTCCTGGATCCGCGGGTGTCACTGGCCATCACCGACGTGGCCATGCTCGCGCCCTTCACCTTCGAGCGGGTCCTCACCCAGCTCGTGGCCCAAAGCAACGTGCCTGGGCTCACGCCGCTGCAGCTCTTTCGGCAATGGTGGGACACACAAAACCCCGGCCCGGGCCTGGGCCTTGGTCCCCACTGCGATGATGAACTCGACGCCAGCGGAGCGCCCGTGCTCAACGGCTACCCCTACCCCTGCCGTCCCCTCGAAGGCGCCCAGGCCCAAAGCGATCCGTTCTCGAATCCCGGGACCAACCCCGACGCCTACGTGCCGATCGGCCTCTTCAACCGCTTCGACCTGGCCGCGAAGAACGGCAGCTTTTGCGGTGAGTACCGGATCGTGTTCGCCAAGCGCTCGGGCATCACGAACGAGTTTCAGCGCAACTTGATCATCTTCGAGGGGGCCCTGCGCAACCCTCATCCGCTGGACAAGCTCGCAGGCTGCCGAAAAGTGGCGAAGTTCTGGGCCGAGCTCAGCAAGGAGAAAAAAGCCAACAAGCGCTTGGCGGCACTCGAAAAGTTTTACTTCCAAGGCAACGAGAACTTCAACGCCGCCGTGGACGTCAGGGCCTTCGGAGACAACGCCCGCGACTTTGGCCAGGTGCGGGTCAATTCCTTCATCAACCCGCCCGGCGCGCAATCGGCCCAGGTGCCTTGGAGCCTGCGGGAGTTCAAGCTGATCCGCAGCGGCTGCAATGAAGACCGCACGTCGTGTGAGGCCATGCGCTTCGTGCCGACCACCGTGAAGAACAACGCCTTCGGGGCCCTCTTCAACCCCGTGGAAAAGGCCGAACTGGCGCCCGCGTTCGTCGAGCGGGCCACCACCTTCCAGGACCGCTTTCCCGAAGTCGCCGTCGAGAGCCTGCTCGCTTCGGATCCCACGGAGATCTCCGTCGACGTCCCGCCCAGGTTCAACGCGGCCCAAAGCCTCTCCTCGTCCACCCAGATCGATCGCTACGAGCGGCAGTTTGGCGACGTGCCCACGGCGTTCCATGCGGCGATTCAGTCCCGGCTCGACACGCTCGGCAGCCCCGTCACGCCGCTCCAGGTCGTCCGCAGGGCCATGACCATTTCCTGCGCCGGCTGCCACCGCTTGAACGACGCCGCTCCCAACAACGATCTTGGCAACGGCCTCACCTGGGCGCCCTCCTTGGGCTTCGTGCACGTGAGCGAGCGCGAGTTCGAGCCTGACGACCCCACCCGCCACCGCATCTCCGACGCCCTCAAGAACGTCTTCCTCCCCAAGCGCCTGCAGGTGCTCGAGACCTTCTTGCAACACGGCGTGGGCAAGCTCGGCGAGACGGACACCGAAAGCGATCGTCCCATCAAGGGCGGTGGCCGACACGACTGACCCCCCCTCGCAGGTGCGGCCGGCGCCCGCTTCGGCGCCGCCGCGCTTACTTGAGGGAGGGCCGATAAACCTCGGGCGAGATCCCGAAGCGCTTCATCCAGCGGTGAATCTGCATCCGCGTATGTCCCAGCTCGCGGGCCACCGCCGTCACGTTGCCTTCGTGCGCCCTCAAAAGCTCGTCGAGCTGCGCCCGCACCTGCTCCGGGTCGGCCTTGCGCTTTGTGGGCGCCACCGCCACGGGCTTGGCCAAGAGCGAGTCGATGAGATCTCCGCGAATCTCGCGCTCGTCCAGCACCAAGTTCACGACCACCTCAACCAGGCGGTCGAGCTCGCGCACGTTGAGCGGCCACTCGTGCGCCAGCAAGAGCTCAACGGCTCTGCGGTCGAAGCGAAGCTGGGAGGCCCTGGCACCTGCGTGCCGGCGCAGCAGCGCCGCCACCAGCAGGCCCAGATCCTCACGGCGCTCCCGCAAGCCCGGCATCCGCAGCTCGAAGCCCCGCAAGCGCGCCCAGAGATCCGAACGAAAGTCACCACTGGCCACGCGGGCCGGCAAATCGTGATGGGTGGCCGCCACCAGGCGGAAGTCTATGGGCTCCGGCGCGGCCGAACCCAGGGGGCTGACTACCCGCTCCTGCAGCACCCGCAGCAGCTTGACCTGCGCCTCGGGCGGCAGATCGCCGATTTCGTCGAGAAACAGAGTGCCCCCGTGGGCGGCCCGCACCAACCCCTTGCGGTCCGCCTGGGCTCCCGAGAAAGCACCGCGCTTGTAGCCGAAGAGCTCGCTTTCCACCAGGTGCTCGGGCAGCGCGCCGCAGTTGATCGCCACGAAGGCCCCCGTGCGACCCGACAGCTCGTGCAGGCTCCGGGCCGAGATCTCCTTGCCGGTCCCCGTTTCCCCGGAGAGGAACACGGGCAAGGTGGTGTTGGCGATGTGGGTGAGCCGCGAAAAGGCCACCTTCAACGTCAAGCATTGCGTGCGCAGCTCGGCTGGCAAATCGTGCGTTTGCGATACGCCCGCCAGCAGGTCCGAGCGCTCCAGGCGAAGCACGAAGGCCGTGCGGCCCACCATCAGGCAGCTGCCGGGCGCCACGGTCTGGGACCGCACCGGCTGCCCCTCAACCTGGGTGCCATTGCGCGACCCCAGATCCTCGACCCGCAGCTCCCCGTCCCTCACCGTGATGCGGCAGTGAGGATCGGAGACGTGCGGGTCGGCGACGGACAGCTGCAGGTGCGGCGCCTCGCCGTGCAGCGCAAAGGTAGAGCCCCGCCGCAGCGTCAGCGCAACGCCCTCTTCCAGAATCACCGGGGGCATCTCGAGCAGGGGGTTCGGCCCGCAGAGCACGAGGAAAAGGGCGCACGAGAGCTCGTCGTTGACCTTGGGTTCGCCAACGGTCTCGAGCTCGGTCAGGGTTTCCGCGGCGTTCACGAAGTTGGCTCGCTGTGACTTGCTGCGCCGTATCACACGGCGCGTCTGAGCGTCCCTCAATCCTAACACAGCCCTGCCCCACCACCGAAGCGCACCGGCGCGCGGCGCGTTGCAAGGCCAGGCTCCTCCGCGCACCGCTGGCCGCAAAGAGGCCTTCTGCCAAGCTACGCGCACCATGATGCCGAAGCCCTCCTCTGCGCGCAGCCGCGTCTTCATCAGCCCTCGTCCGCTTCCCGTTGCCCCGCTTTTGGCCCTGCTCGCCACCACGACTGCGGCCTGTGCGCACCACGGGCTCCGGAGCACGGGCCCCTCCGTCACGGCCACCGGGGAAGGCAAAGCCTCGGGCAAGCCCAACCTGGCCACCGTCACCGTGGCCGTGGTCGTGGAAGCCAAGACCGCCACCAGCGCCACGTCCGAGGCCGCCCTGCGCCAAAGCGCCGTCATCGCCGCCGTCAAAGGTGAGCTGGCAGGCCAAGGCCAGGTGCAAACGAGCGGGTACTCTCTCAGCCCCGTTTACGACTACAACGAGGGCCGCCAAACGTTGCGGGGGTACCAAGTGCGGAACGCCCTCACCGCCGAGCTCCGCGATCCCAGCAAGGTGGGCGCCGTCATCGACGCCGCCGTGCAAGCCGGCGCCACCGAGATCGCATCGGTCAGCTTCGGGCTCGAGGACAGCGGGGCGGCCCGCGCCGAGGCCATTCGCAAGGCCACCGAAGCCGCGATGCGGGAGGCCACGGCCGCCGCCCGCGCCGCCGGACGTTCCCTGGGGACCGTCAAGACCATCGCGGTGGGCTCGAGCTCAGGCGCCCCCCCGCCCATGCCCCTCGTCAAGATGGCGCGCATGGACATGCAGGCCTCGACCCCCGTCGAGCCCGGCGCGGTGGAGATCACGGCCACGGTGACCGTGGAAGCCACGCTCGAGCGCCCCTGACGGCCGGGTCCCCGGAGCGTCACGACGGGGCATCCGCGGGCTTGCGCGGCATCGCGCCCGCTGGGGGCTGTTTGCGCAACCGCGAACGCCCCCCCGCGAGTGTCAGGCTCGCGATCACCGCCAAGGTGATGGCGCCCGTAACGATCGAGATGGACGCAAGCGGCGGGATCGTGACCCACTCGTGAATCATCATCTTCACGCCAGCGAACGCGAGCACGAAGGCCAGGCCGTAGTGCAGATAGCGCAAGCTCGCAATGGTGCGCGCGAGCACGAGGTAAAGCGAGCGAAGCCCCAGGATCGCAAACGCGTTCGAGCTGTAAACGATGTATTCCTGCCGCGTCACCGACAACGCCGCCGGCACCGAATCGATGGCGAACACGATGTCGGACAGTTCAATCGTGAGCAGCGCCAGCAGCAAGGGTGTCACCATCCGTCTGCCGTTTTCGTTGACGATGAACTTGCCGCCGCGGATGCCGTTCGTGAGCGGTAAACGTCGGGAGAGCCAGGTCACCAGAGCGCTTTCTTCTTTCTCGGTCAGGTCCTCCCGAAAGGCGTGAAGCGCCGCCAAGATCAAAATGCCGCCGAACACGTAGACCACCCACGAAAAACGTTCGATGGCCGCGATGCCGGCAAAGATGGCGATGCCCCGGAACACGAGGGCTCCCAAAATGCCCCACAGCAAAACCGTATGTTGCTGCTCGTCCGGCACCTGAAGGCTTTGAAACACGAGCAGGAACACGAACAGGTTGTCCACGCTCAAGCTCTTTTCGATGAGGTAAGCGGCGAGGTACTCCTCCGTGGCCCGACCGCCAAGCTGCGCGAACACGTAGAAGGAAAACAGCAGCCCCGCGCCAATCCACACCACGCTCCACGCGATCGCCGCCCGTCGCGTCTGTTCACGCCCTTTGCGGTGTGCGAACAGATCCAGGATCAACAAGACGGACAACACCGCACCAAAGACGATCCAATCGAGCGATCCCGCCACGTGCACCTCCTCGCCAGAACGCGTGCAACGTCCGTGCCCGAACGCAGGTACCGTTGGCCCCGGATCTGCACACGCTTGCTCACCACACGCACCAAAGGAGCGATAAACCATGGCGAGCCAAGACACACAGAATCAAGACCCGCGCACGGCGGGCCCACATGGGTTCACCGCCCAGGAGCAGGCGGCGACCGGCAAGGAACACGAGATGACGCCCGCGCCCGACTACGGCGCGCGCTCCTACAAGGGCCACGGACGGCTCACGGATCGTGTGGCGCTCATCACAGGCGGAGACAGCGGCATCGGTCGCGCCGTGGCGCTCGCGTTCGCCCGGGAAGGAGCACACGTGGCGATCGCATATCTACAAAACCACGACGACGCCCAAAAGACCCGCGCCCTGGTGGAAGCCGAGGGGCGAAAAGCCGAGCTTTACCCCGGTGATGTAGGGGATCCCGAGCACTGCGAGCGGATCGTGGCGAAGGTCGCCCAGACCTTCGGGCGCCTCGACGTGGTGATCAACAACGCTGCCTTTCAGGGCGAAAGCGTCCAGAGCGTGTCCGAAATCGAGCCCGCGCGCCTCGAACGCACGTTCCGCACGAACATTTTGGCGATGTTTCACATCGTGCGGGCGGCTCTCCCTCACCTCAAACCCGGGGCGTCCGTCATCAACGTGAGCTCGATTCAAGCCACGAATCCATCGCCCGCCCTCATCGATTACGCGGCCACCAAGGGCGCCATCACGAACTTCACCCTGGCTCTGGCGCAAGAGCTTGGCCCGAAGGGCATACGGGTCAACGCGGTGGCCCCGGGGCCGGTGTGGACCCCACTCGTCGTGCAATCGTTCGACGCGGACCGGGTGGCGTCGTTCGGCGAGAACACGCCGCTTGGCCGGGCGGGCCAGCCGGCCGAGGTGGCGCCCGTCTTCGTCTTCTTGGCCAGCGACGACGCCCGCTTCGTGAGCGGCGCCATCATCGGGGTGACCGGCGGCAAGCCGCTGTGAGGGCCCGCGCCCGCACAGCGGGTCTCAGTAGCCCGCCGACGGGGACGCGATCCCTGCCCCGATCGGCGGAAGGCCCATGCGCCTGCGACACTCGTCCAAGATCACGGCCGTGTGGCTCGTGCCCACGCGGGTGACGCCCAGGGCACGCACGGCCAGGACGCGGTCGTAGTCGCGGATGCCGCCGCTGGCCTTCACCTGGACGGAGGGCGGGCTGTGGGTGCGCATCAGCACGAGCGCGGCGTCGCTGGCCCCCGCCGGCCCGAAGCCGGTGGACGTCTTCACCCAGTCCACACCCAGGGTCCCGCATAGTTCGCAAAGGATCCGCGTCTCGGATTCGGTCAGGGAAGCGGTCTCGAAGATCACCTTCAGCTTGGCTCGGTGGGCGCGGCACACCTGCAGCACGGCCCCAACGTCAGCGCTCACGGTGGCGAAGTCGCCCCCTTTGACGGCGCTCAGGTTCACCACCATGTCCAGCTCCACGGCGCCGTCCTCGAGGGCCCGCGCGGCCTCCGCCACTTTGGTGGAGGTGCAATGGCCGCCGTGAGGAAAGCCCACCGTGGTGCTGACGCGCGTGGGGCTGCCCGCCAAAACACCGGCAGCCAGTTTTACGGCATAGGGCAGGATGCACACGCTGGCCACGCCATAGGCGCGCGCGCTTTCGCACCCCTCGACCAGCGCCCCGCGGGACAGAGTGGGCGTGAGCAACGCGTGATCGATGAGCTGGGCGATGTCTTCGTACGCGGGTGGGGGCAAACCGGGCATCGCGGCACCCTACCGCGGGCCGACCCAAGAATCACCGAATTGACCCCTTGTGCCCGCCCCGTGCGACCTCACGAGCGATGTCATCCGTGTACGGCACGCGTGGTTCTTCATTCACGAGTTCGCTCCCGCTTGCAGCGGCCTTGGTGCTGGGGGGGCTGCTGCCGCCTGCGGCCTGCACCTCGACAAGCGAGGGGAGCGACGAAGGCGGACCCGGGGACGCGCAGGCCGGGGCGGGGGGCGGGACCTCCTCAGGCGGTCGCGCCGGGGGTGCCACCGGCGCATCTTCGGGCGGTGCCTCGTCCGGGGGCACCACCGGCGGCAGCGCGGGCACCGGTTCGGGCGGGAACGCAGGAAGCGCCCCTGTCTCCGCCGGGGCGTGGCCCACGGGGTGGTCGAAGCGGCGCAGCGCAAAGCCCACCCTCGACGCCCTGGCGAACGCCTGGGAGGGCGGATTGCCGCTGCTCGTCAGTGTTGCCGTCGAAGGCTCCGAGGGCATTCAAGCGCCGGCGGATGCGGGCAAGCTCCGCGTGCTCGACAAAAACGGACAGCCCGTCCCCTACGAGCTCGACAGCGTGAGAAACGGCAAGGCTCTGGTCTGGATTCGCTTCCCGACCCCGGACACTGCGGTGTGGATTTACACGGCCCCCACCGCGGCGGCGCCCGCGGCGCCCGACCCGGCGGACGTCTGGGGCGACGAAGACAGCGTGTGGCACCTCGAGGCGTCCGGGCTCGAGTCGGGACCTCGTGCGCATGACGGCCTTGCCGATCCCGAGGGACCGGGTGTTGCGTTCGCCGAAGGCTTCATCGGAAACGGCTTCGTCGGAGATTCGTCAAAGAAAGCCAACCTCGGCCTCGCGCGCGGCGAGGCCGCCGATGGGCGCCTGCTCTCGGGGGTCAAGGGCTTTACGATCTCGGCCTGGGTGAAGGCGACCGACCTCGCGTTGCTGGGCGACAAACCATTCGACCGCGCAATCCTCTCGGTGGGCACCGACGCCACCGACTCGAACTACAACCATGCCTCGGGCGTACTGGCCATCGGGCTCGCCAAGAGCAACGACGCCGGCGGCAAGGTGGTCGTGGGTGCTCGGCCCAGGGGAGACATGGAAACCGTGACCTCGGAAGGCGCCGTACCCCAAAACCAGTGGACGCACGTCGCAGGGGTGGTCGACATGAAGAGCAAACAGGGGCGCCTCTTCATCAATGGCGAAGCCGCCAGCGCCTGGTTGTCGATGGGCGATCTCGAACTCGACGCCTTCCCAGCCGATCACAAGGCGAAGTCGACCCACATCGGCGCCAGTGCCGGAGGACAGTACGGCTATTTCGACGGTGTGCTCGACGAGATCCGTCTGTCGCGGGTCATGCGCAGCGACGCGTATCTGAAAGCAGTGTTCGCGAACATGCGCGACCCTCAGGCGACGATCTCGGTAGGGCCCGTCGAAAGCAACAACGGCGAGGGTCCGTGAGTTTCGGATCCGCGCCACACGCGAAGGCGTCTTCGCCCGCCGCGAACGGCGCGTGCCGTCGGACGCGCCGAAGGTGTGGGCCGCCCTTTACGTGCTGGGAAAGATCTGCCGATGAGCTCGTACGGGGTACTTTTGTGCCCGCGCGCCGGAATCGTCATCGAGACGGTCCCCCGAATGACCCACCCGGCGTTCGACAAACGACCCAGGGGACGTGGAGTTGGCAATCGACGACAACAGTTGGCTCTCGCTCGCCGGGCCGGAGGACGACGGGGATCCGGCCGAGGGGGCCCCGGACGCGCCCCTGCGCCGGCTCCTCGAACGCGCCCTGCGTGGGTCGTCGGATGCCAGAAACGAGCTGTTCGCGGCCGTGGCCCCGAGGGTCGTCGCCGTGGTGCGAAGCACGCTGGCGCCGGGGGGAACCTCCGACGTGGAGGACGTGGCCCAGGAAGCCTTGATCCGCCTCAACCGGGCGCTACCGAACTACCGCGGCGAGTGCTCCGTGATGTATTTCGCGACCCGCGTGGCGGTGAACACCACGACCGATTTCCTTCGGCGCAAGATCGCCCGGCGCAAGTACGAGGCGGCAGCGGCGCCCCGGCAAGACGATCTGCAGGAGATGCCGCGCCCGGGCGAGTCGCTCGCGCACCGCTCCCGCCTGCGCTTTCTCCTGGAAACGCTGTCCGAAGCCCAGGCGGAAACGCTGCTCTACGTGGCGCTTGGCCACTCGGTGCAGGAGATCGCCCAGGTCATGAGCGTTCCTACCGAAACCGTTCGTTCGCGGCTCCGTTTGGCCCGCCGGGCAGTCCGCCTGAAGATAGAATCCGATCCTGCTAGCAAAGAGCTTTTTGGGGGAGAGCATGAGTGACTCATCCGAGTTTTGGGGAGGCAAGGTCACGCCGCTCGTGACGAGCACACGTTTCGAGCAGGCCCTGCGCAAGGATTCCCGGGTGTCGGCCGCGGACCGGGTGATGGCGGCCAAGCTGCTCGCAGGCACCGCCTTCTTGGCAGAGGTGAGCCCGTCGCGAACGAGCCGCCGCCGGGTGCCGCTGCCGCTCACGTGGGCCGCGGCCGCCTCCGCTTGCCTCGTGGCCACGGGCTTTGCGTCGGCCCGCATCATCGACTCGATGAACGATCTCGAGCCGGTCGAGCTGGCCCCTCCCGCCAAAGCCATCTGGCTCGCACCGCCCCCTGCCGTGCCAAGAAGGCCCGACATGGCGCTGGCCGTGCCCCCCGCCCCCGTGCCGCGTCCCATGACCATGCCCGAGGAGGACGCGCGCCCCGCCCTGGCCGCGGAACTCTTCGGCACGGCCAACCGGGCCCGGGATCAAAGGCTCACGGACCAGGCCGAGCGCCTCTACCTGCGCCTGCAAACCCGGTTTCCACGCTCGTCCGAGGCAGAGCTGTCGCTCGTCAGCCTGGGACGGTTGCGGCTGGATGCGGGGCGCCCCCTGCAGGCCCTCGCGGCCTTCGACGCCTATCTGGCCCGGGCGGCTGCGGGCCCCATGCAGCACGAAGCGCTGGCCGGTCGGGCGCTCGCGCTCGAAAAGCTCGCGCGCCCCGAGGACGAAGCCCGGGCGTGGCGCACACTGCTCGAGAGCCACCCCGAGTCTTTGTTCCAGGCCAGGGCCAAGGCGCGGTTGCGCGTGCTCGCGCCCAGCCCCTGACGCCTCGCTCATGCCGCTCGCGCTGCTCACGTTGCTCGCCGCCGCCACGCTGGCCGCCCCCCCGGCCCCCCGCCCGAGCGCCCTGGCCTTGCTGGCCGCCGCCGACGAAGCCACGGCCGAGGCCCTGATGACCACGCTGCAGGCGCTCACCCGGGACAGCGCCTTTAGAGTCGTCGCTCGCCTCGAGCCCTTCGCGGATGAAGACGTGCTCGCCCCCTCCCTGGCAAAGGGCTTTGCGGCCGTGGCCTGGTTCGACCTGCGGGATGCCACGACCAGCCGCCTTCACGTTCTCGACGTCGCGAACGCACGTGCCGTCACCCGAAGCTTCTTGGCCCCTGATTCTGCGACCTATCGGGTCGAACAGCTGGCCCAGGCCTTTCGCACGGTGCTCGACGCCCTCGAGGCCGGCGGCGACATCGGCGACGACGCCGACCTTGTCCGAAGGGACCTGGGCCTACCCGCCGCGCAGGCACCCCCGCCGGCTCCGGCGCCCGTGCCCAGGAGCGCCCCGGTCATCGCGACCTCAGTCTCCGCCCCGCGCCTCACGTCGGGCGGGCCCCCCAGGTGGGACGCCGAGCTGGCGGCCCACTACGGCACGGCGTGGCTTGGCACGCCCTTTCCCTTGCAACACGGCTTCGGCCTCGGGGCCGCCCTCTTGCGAGGCGAAGGCGCCTGGCGATGGGGTGTACGGGCCAGCGGCGCCTACACCCTGCCGCCTGCGGTGGCGCTGGCCCCCACCCTCGACGCCCGCGTCGACATCTGGTCCCTGCGCGTGGGGCCTGCCCTGGCACGACGCTTTTCCGGGTGGCGGGCGGAGCTGGGTGTGGATCTGGGCGCCGACCTCGTGCGGGCGTCGGCCAGGCTCTCACCCGGCTCCCCCTACACGGCCCGCGATGCGCGCTTTGGCCCCTCGTTTCTGCTGCGGCCCCGCCTGCGGGCCACCTGGGCGGTCTTTCGGGACCTGAACGTCTTTGCAGAGGCGGGGCTCGGGCTCGAGCTGTCCGACCTTGCGCTGGCGCTCCGCGAGGACGGTGCCCAGCGCACCGTAGTGGATGCCGCCACCGTCCGGCCCGAGTTCAGCGTGGGCTTTGCGTTGTGACGACGGCCTGGCGTCGAAACACGCGCCGCTGGCTCGACAACAGGATCTCGTCGAGGCGCACGGAGGCCGCGAAGTCAGAGGGCGCGTCCGCGAGCCCATCCATGGAACCATCGTTGTTGGCGCCGAACACCCAGGGATTGGCGTTGCCCTCGAGCCCATCGTTCGTGTCCGCGCCGCACGGTGCGGTGGGCACGAAGATCGCCTCGTTGCGGCTGTTCTCTTCGATACCGTTGATGTAGAGCTCGAGCGGGCCGCTTCCAAAGTTGATGCCCACGTGCGTCCAGGTCTCGGTGGGCATCACCCGGGCGGTGCACCGCGATCCCGCGGCGTTGGCGCCTTGCAGGCGCACGGAGAGATACCCGGGCCCCGTCCAGTACACGGTGAAGTGCCCCTTCGTCCTCTCCAGCGTGGCGTCGCGGGACAAGATCCCCACCCGGAACACGGGCCCCGGGGGAGGCGGCAGCCACACCCAGAACGAAAGTGAGCCGCTCGGCAACGCGAAGGCGGACGAGGGCGCCACCACGAGGTAACCGCGGGGATCGCCCTGGGGAAAGACCACCGCCTGCCCGCACCCCTCGGGGCCCTCCACCCGCGCGGCGTTACCGGTGACTTGCGCGGGGTGTGCTCCGGTTTCGTCCGCAAAGCCCTCGGCACCCGGGGCCTCATCGAAGCTGTAGCGCGCGACCACGTCGTCCACGGGGCCAGGATCGCAACGGAGCGGCAGCGCCCCCCCCCGCTCGGCGACCAGGCGCGTGTCCTCACAGCCAAGGAGCAACGAACCGAGGATTGACCAAGTCGCCAGGCGAGGGACCATGCCCCGGGGACTTTACTCTCCGCACGCCTCGGGCGTCGACCACGGGACCCCGCGGCCCTCGTCTACCGCTCGAGGGTCGGCAGCTCGATGAGGGGGATCTCCTCGCGCTTGCGCGGCACGATCTCGAGCTCGACCAGCGGCCCGAAGAGGGGCGCCTCGAGCGGGATGAAGGCTGGGGGGGTCGTCCACACCGCAAGGTCCGCCGCCCGGGCCAAAGGCACCACGTCGCGATCGGCGATGTCGGCCGCCGGCCAACGCAGGCGCGTGTTGGCCTGTTGTGCTGCAAGCAGGGCCAAAAAGGTGATCGGGTTATAGGAGTACACCACCTGATCCGCGGGCAGGTCGGCGTGCTCCGAGAGCGCGGCGTTCCAGAAAACGTAGGGCCTGATGGCTTCGTCGAAGACGTGCCGCTTGTCGGCCTCGGAAAGGCCTTCGAGTTCGGGTGACGCCAAGAACGCGGCGGGGCCGAGCTTGTCCCCCCACTCGTGCGCGTGGTGCAGCACCATGCGGCGCAGCGCCTGCCGAGCGTCCAGGTTGTCGCTGCGGAAGAAGTTCGCCAGCGCCGCCGGGTCGAGCCGCTTGGCCCCGGTCCGCGTGAGCAAGTCGAGCACCATGCCCCGCCGCACCCAAGGTCCGTCCTGCACGGCGTCCACGTGCTTGAGGAAGCGTCCCGTATCGACCGGCAACCGCTCGGCGCTGAAGATGTCGAACCGGGTTTCGGGACCCACCTCGGAGCCCCGCTTGACGAAGCCCACCGTCCCCACGATCTCGCCCGACTCCACCGGCTCTTCGAGCAGCGCCACGTTGCCCAGCTTCAGGGTCGACAGCGCCCGCCGGTTGCGCTCCCGAACCAGCGTCTCGAGCCAGGGCACGCCCGAACGCTCAGGATCTTCCATCAATCCAGGCTCGAGATGCGCCAGCAATGAAAAAAACGTCATCGGGCCACGCGGCATCTGCAGCTCGTGCTTGATGAGCACGAAGGACGTGGACGAGCGCCCGTGCCGCCCAAAGCGCGCCGCCACGATCGTGCCCCGCACGGGCGCGCGCACCGGCGTTCCAGGCAGCCCCCGCAGGTTCACGCCTGCGCGCACGAGCCCGCCCGGGCTGAGCGGAAAGTGGCCGCTGCTTCGCTCCTCGACGCTCTCGAAGGCCACCCGTGCCGTGCGGTTGATGGTGGGCTCATCGTCGAACGGAAAGCGCGTGTAGCCACCCAGCTGTTGCGGCAAATAATAGCCGTTCAGCGCCGAGAGCAACTTCTTCCAATCGAACGCGCCCGGGTCCCATTTGTGCCCCTCCGCGTCCACGTGAAGGTGGCCCACGATGCCCGCAAACGCGTTCGGGTCCGGTAGCGTGTCGAGCAAGGGCTGACCGTCTTCGCCCACGGGAATCACGGGCCCAATCTGCGGAAAGATCCGCACCATCGCCCGCGCCAGCGCGATCACCGAGCGGTACTGCTCCGGGCGAAAGTCGAAGGCTTTGTAGTGCCGTCCGTTGATGAGCACATCCTTCACGGGGCGGGTGCGGTAGTCGGGCGGCAGCTTCGCAAGCTCGTCGCGGCTCGCATCGGCGCGGTTGCAGATCTCGACCCCCACCGAGATCGGGTTCGCCTGTTCGGCGTGGTACGCCCGCTCGAGCAGGTCGAGCGTTTGGTAGATGGTGCCGTCTGCGTCCACCATGAAGTGCGCCGACAGCCCGCAGCCTCCGTCGTGCCGGGGCAGGTCATGCATGCTGTGGAAGCACGAGCGCGAGTTCACGCACCCGTCGTGATGAAGCACGAATTGCTTGACCACCCCCTGAAGAGCCTCGAGTGAGCGCGTCTTCAAGCCTGAACGTGTGCCGAAGCGCTTGAAGCGGCCCTGACAGCAGGGGCTCGACGCCTTGGCCTTGTCCTCGAGGCAGGTCTCGGCGTAGCCGTCGAAGCCCCGCTCGGTGTCGTCCCACAAAACCACGGGGCGACCCACGTCGAACTTCTGCCCGGCCACCACGATTTCGGTGTTGGTGCCGGCCAGGGCGGCCAGGGTGACGAGCGCTGCGAACCCCATGTGTGCGGCAGGTTGCCCCAGCCAGGCCCACGCGGCAACGGAGGCGCGCGCGAAGGCAACGCAAAGGCCGGGGTCGCCCAAACGGCCGCCCGCGTGCCTTCACCGTTGACAGACCCGCACGTTTCTCATCGCATGGTCGCTTTGGCGCGCAGACGGACGCCGTCCGACCCGCCCCCTTCGATCGAGGAGACTGGCCATGGCGCGGTGGACAGGGCAACAAAACCTCTCCGCTGCGGCTCGCCTCCGCCTATCAGGCGGGCCGGCGCCGAACTTCCCGGCCACCATTTGACCGTCTGGGAGGGCGCACATAACATCTGCCCCACCTACAACCTTCCGCTCGTCCATGCTCGACCGCTTCAAAGGCCTTTTCGGGGGAACCCCCGCTCCCTCGCGCGCGGGGGCGCGGCATCTGAGCCGCGTGGCCGGCGAGGAGGGGCGACAGGCCTGGAAAGAGCGCAAAGGGGGGAGGGCCGAAAAATGGACATCGAAACGCAAACCGGGCCCCCGGCCGCCCGCCGCGGATGACGAGCCCGTCGAGGAGACCTGCAAAACCTGCGGTGAGCCCCTGCTCGTGGAGTGGGGCGGGGTCTGCCCGAACTGCAAGCCCAAGATCGCGAGCCCCAAGACCTTGTTCGCGGCAAGGTCGGACCTTTTCGGCGCCACGGCCGTTAGTTTGGGCTGGCTCGTGGTGCTGCGCTCCCCGGACGCTCCCCAGCAGGGCACCCTGCTCGAGCTCGAGCAAGCGCAAAACATCCTCACGCGCGCCGGCGCCCCAGCGCTGCCCGGCGCCCGGCTCTACGCCTTCAACGACGAGTACATGTCCGTGGGCAACGCAACCATTCGCCGCCCCTTCGGAGGCGATCGGGACGCTGCTTTCACGCTCGAAGACCGGCGCACCCCGGGTCCTTCGGCCAACGGTACGTGGCACAACGCCCGGCGCCTCGGCCCCTCCGAGGTCGTCATGCTGGGCGACGGGGACATCGTCCGGGTCGGCACCACCGAGTTCCTGTTCAAGTCACTATGGCTGCCCCCGGGATCTGCTTCGTGAGCGCCACCGCTCATCGTCCGGGGCGCCCGTCCCGCGCCTGTCGCGCGGCGGCGTTCGTGGCCTCGTTCCTCGTTTTTGGGGCAGGGGCCGGCGGGTTTTCTCCGTGCCGCGCGGCAGACGTCACGCTCTTCTCCACCCCCCCGCAGCTGGCCGGCGACGACACGGTCGAGTTGGTCGTGGGTGCGCGCCTTTTGGGTATCGAACGCGTCAAGCTCGAAGACCTCCAGGTGCGCTTCGACAAAAAGCGCGGCAAGGTGCGGGGCAGCCAGCCCTACCTCGACTACGCGGCCGACAAGTCCCGGGGCGCCGAGTCGTGGCGCCCGCCCCTCACCGTGGGCTTCGTCTACCTGTGGACCGACGGCACCCCGCCCGAGATGGTGGACGGCGTTCACCGGCTCTTCAAACGCCTGCCACCCGAGACCGTGGTCCTGCCCACGCCCTTCGGGCAGAGCTACTTTCCCGTGGTCAACCCGGCCTCCGCGGCACGCGTGGCGGGGGGCGGCCTCGACGACCAGCCCTTCATCGACGGCGACGCCATCACGTTCCTGCAGGCAACGCGAGCCAACGTCCACGAGGTGGCCAAGGACGATGCCCCGCTCAAGGCCCTCGTGATCATCGCCGACGGCCGCGACTACGGGGCGGGCAGCGACCCAGGCCCCTTTGCCTCCCTGGGCAAAGAGCTGCGTGAGGCGGGCTACGTGACGCAGGTCGTGGGCCTGCCCACCGACGACGACACCGCCCGGGCCAACCTGCGGGCTTTAGCGCACGCCGCGGGCGCACGGCTTCTGCCCGCAAGACAAGCGTCCGAGCTGCCCGCCCTCATCGAGGCCGCGGGCACCTTGTTTTTCGACCTGCGGGTGATGCGCGCCGAGCTTCCCCTGTCCGTGCGGCTCTTCGGCGGCGACGTGACCGTGGCGCTCGAGGCCACAGCGGACGGCAAAGAGATCAGCGCCGCCGCAGGCCTCGTCGAGGTGCCCGCCTCCGGCGGCTGGCTGCTGCTCGTGGCGGGCGGCGTGCTGATCCTGGGCGGAGCCGTGGGCGTGGCCGTGATGGTGGCCAAACGCCGGCCGGGTGGCGGGGCAAGCCCCGAGGACGACATGGACGGCTTCCTCGATGCCGTTCAGGAGCTGGTTCGCCGGCGGGTGGCCCCCGAGCGCGCGGCCGTGGAGCTGTCGCGCTGGTACCCCGAGCTGGTCGCAGAGCTGCCCAACATCGACGTGGACGCGCTCGATCCCGGCGACTACCGGCTGCTCAAGAGCCGCGCCGGGCAGGCCCGGCTCCAGGAGTACGCCAAGGCCGTCGGCAACACGGACGAGGACACGGGCAGCTCCGGTCAGGACGTTGTGGCGCTGATGTCCGGCGCCCTCGCGCAGGGCATGTCCGCTCCCGACACGGCCCGCCAGCTTCGCGCCCGCGTGCCCGATCGCACCTGGGCGGCGTTCGCCCGGGCGCGCTTCGACGAGGTCACCTCGATGCTGAAGACCGCGGCAGCGTCACAGCCGGCCCTCGCCAGCCCGCGCGCCCGCGCCTTCGTGCTCGCGGTGCAGGACGCTTTGCGGGATCGCGAAGGCGCCGAGGTGGTGGTCGGCTGGCTCGTCCGCGCGGCAGGCCCTGGCAAGCGCGGTGAGACGCTGCGCCTCGCCCGCAACCGGACCGTGATCGGGCAGGCGCCCGGCTGTCAGCTTCGTCTGGAAGACAAGCTCATGGCGGGTGAACACCTCGCGATCACCGAGGCAGGCGGTGGCTACTCGGTGGCCCCACTTTCCGGGCTCGTGAAGGTCGAGGGCAAAACACTGATGGCCCAGCGGCCCTTGCTCGACGGCGAAACGCTCGAGTTCGGCCAGGGGCAGTACGTGTTCAAGGCCGTCGTCGACGGCTAAACCCAAGAGTCCCTCACCGACGCCGGCCGCGGCTTTGCGAGCCGTAGATCACGCTGGCGTAGCCCTCGGCGAACTCGGGGCCAAAGACCAGCGCGTTCAGCTCGTGGTCTGATTCCATCAGGGCCGCAAAGCGCTCCGTGTAGCGACGCCAGCCCTCCTTATCGAGAATCGGCATGAAGCGCGGGCCCTTCTCGATGCCGCACTCCTGAGGATCGAGCGACGCCAGCAGGGCCCGAACGCCCCGGCTCACCCCCTCCATCATGGCCACCTGGTGCACGGCCAGGTCCGCGGTGAGGGCCCGCAGCTCCTGCGCGCGGGCCGTCGGATCGGCGCCGGACTCGGTCATGTAAGCCATCAGCTCCGCACCGTCGCGGGCAGAATGAAGGGGGGTCGAGCCGCTCACGGTCCGCACCCCCAGCTCTGCCCCCGCTTCCTCCGCGCCGCGGCGAAGGTCCACGAAGGCGTCGCAGAAGGCCCGCAGGGCCGCATGCACCCGCAGATCGGCCTGCTGCCCCGTCGACATGGCCCGCGTGCTCCCCACCGCCGCATCCATCGAGGACGACGCCCCCGGTGCAGCCGCCGGGGCGGAAGACCCCGCAGAGACAAAGGCCGGCCCCGCGGGAGCGGGTGAAGGAACGAACACCGGAGCCCCTACCGGCGGTGCCAGTCCGGGCGCCCGCAGATCGGGAGCCGGGACCGTGGGCTCGGGATACCCGAAGCGTGGGGCCTCGGCCGGAGGGCCGGGCGATGCAAACGCTCCGGGCACGAAGCCCGACGCAGGCGCCATGCCGGGCAGCGGGCCTCCGGGGCGCAGCGACGGCCCCGCCGGAGCCGCAACCGGCGCGGGAGCCGCAGGCACGGACGTCGCAGGCGCCGGCTGCACAGGCTTGGCGATCGCCCCGGAGGCCACCCCGAACAACGTCGGCGGGCTCTGGCCCTTGAGGGCTCCCGAACGCAGCAGGGGAGAAGGGCCAGGGGGGGCCGCGGCCGGTCCGGGCGGCGCGACGGTCGCGGGCTCCGTGCCGAACAAAGAGGGGGGATTGGTTCGCTTGACGGCGCCGAGCTCAGCGGCCGGCGCGGGGTCGGACGCGGCCGGCTTTGGGCTTGGCACCCTCATGCCTGCGATCTCGGCGGGCGAAAGCCCAAAAAGCGTCGGGGGGTTGAACGAAGGCGCCCCCGAAGGCCCTGGCGGAGGTGGAGCCACCACCGGCGCCGGGGCGGGCGCAGCCGCCGGCGGCGCGGGCGAAGGCGAAGGCGCGGGCGGCGCGGGCGAAGGCGACCGAAACACGCCCGCGGACATCCCGAACAATGTGGGCGGGTTCAGGGCGGCAGCTGGCGGCTCTCGCGTGTCGCGCCGCTCCCGCAGATCCCCCGCCGCCGGGGGCGGCTGCCTGGCCGCGGGGGGCGCAGCAGCGCTCGCCGGCAAAGGTGGTTGCGGCCGATCGCCAAACAGCGTCGGCGGGTTGAACCGCGTCGGCGGGGCTTCCGTGACACCCAGGGCCATCTCACCGGCCACGGGGGCTTGTCCGCCCCCCCGGGCCGGCGGTGGGGTCTCTGGAAACGCGTCCGCCGTCCCGACGGGCCCTGAAAGTTCGGCCCCGAACACAGGCTCGATCAACATCGTCAGCGGGCCAATCTGAAACACCGTGGGCCCCTCCACACGCGCAGGGGTGCCCGGCGTGAGCTTGACGCCCTCGAGCATCGTGCCGTTGGTCGAGCCAAGATCCGTGTACTCGATCGTGTCCGCGTCGAAACGAATCGCCCCATGCCATTCCGAGACATAGGTCTCGGGCAAAGGCAAATCGTTCATGGCGTTGCGCCCGAGGCGCACGGGCGACGTCGAAAAGGCCTTTTGGAGCTCCGGATGGCCCGGGCGTTGAACGATGACGCGAACACTCATGAGTCCGAGAGCCGCGCGGGGTGACGAACGCGCGACGATTCACACGATACGACACGAACGGCGCGCTCCCAAACCGATCGCCCCGCGCGCAGGCAGCAGGCGGGGCCTCCGTGCAACTCTGCAAGCCCGAGCACACTCGCTACGAATGAGATGAGAGCCCCCGTTTGCGACAGGAGGAGTTTGACATTGCGCGGCTCGGACCCGCTCTGGCAGACTCACGCCGCCGATGCTTGGGAAAGGTTTTGGATTGTTCACGCTTGCGCTGGTGGCCGCGCAAAGTTTCGGGTGTGCCCACAAGCCGCCTCCGGCTCCGTGTACCGAAACGGAGCCCGTGCGGGTCGCCTTGAAGGCGCGACAAACTCTCAACCCTGACGAAAGCGGCCAGTCCTTTCCCACGATCGTGAGGGTCTATCTTCTCAAAAACCCCAGCACCCTCGAAGTGGCGGGCGCTGATGAGGTGCTGCGCCACGATCGCGACGTGCTGGCAAGCGATCTGCTCGACGTTCAAGAAATCACGGTGCGTCCGGGCGCCACCGAGACGCTGACGTTCAAGCGGCCCGATCTCGCGAGCGCCGTTGCCGTGGTGGGCCTGTTCCGCGCCCCCGTCGGCAACACGTGGCGCTTACTTACGCCCCTACCGGCCGCCAACGCCGACCATTGTCACGAGCCGGCTGAAGCCGCCCGACCTCACGTCACGGCCGTTCTCGAAGAGAGCCGCATCAGCACGGGTCCCTGACCGCCGCCCCCACCCTGGTTCCCCATGACCCGCACATTCGCCCGCCAACGCCCCCCAAGCAAGGAGCTCCCGTGAAGGAGGAGGTTCGCCGCGTCGCCTGGACGGAGGGGATGCTCATGTGTCCCCAGCACTTGCAGCAGCAAGATCTCTACCACCAGCGCATGCTCTCGAGCTGGTTCGGAGCGCTCTCGCCGTACAGCTGGGGCGCCGTGTCCGTGCGCATCGACCCTGGTGCCCTCGGCTCGGGTGAACTGAGGCTGCTGTCATTTACGGGCGTGTTGCCTGACGGCACACCGCTGTCCTTCCGCCAGGGCGACCGCGAAGCGCCCGCGGCACGGCCCATCGAGGGGCATTTTCCAGCCGGCCAGCAGGAGCCGCTCGAGATCTTCCTGGGCCTGCCCGTCGAACGCGAGGGGGTGCCGAGCTTCGAGGAAGCAGCGGACGCCCGCGCTCAATTCCCGCCGCGCACCCGCTTTGCCATGGAGACCCGCATGGTGAGGGATCTCGCGTCGGCGGGCCGACCGGTCGAGATCACCTTCGGCACGCCCAACGTCGTCGTGTTGTTCGGCAACGAGCCCCGCGACGATTTCAGCGCCATCAAGGTGGCCGAGGTCACCCGGGACGCGCAAGGAGCGCTCGTCCTGGTCGACACGTACATCCCCCCGTCTTTGCGCATCGACGCCGCGCCCTTCATCACCACGAACCTCAGCCAGGTGCTCGGGGTCCTCACGGGCAAACAAAAGGCGCTGTCGTCGCAGCGTCGCGAGCGCGACAACTCGAGCGTCGAGTTCTCGGGCAGCGACGTCACACGCTACCTGCAACTCAACGCCGTCAACGGCCTGATCCCGCTCTTCGTGCACATGGGGCGCAGCCCCGACCTACACCCCCATCAGCTTTACCTGTTGCTCATCCAGGTGGCCGGGCAGCTCACCACCTTTTCGGCAGGCACGGATCCAGCGCAGCTCCCGGCCTTCAACTTCACCGACCTGCGCAGCACCTTCGAGGAGCTGTTCGCGGTGATCAAGTCGATGCTCCAGAGCACCGTGCGGGAAGCCCACGTCCCCATTCCGCTGCAGATCAAGCATGGTGTGCATTTTGGCCGCTTCGACAGCGAGCCCGCCCAGCGCTGCCGGGCCTTCGTGGTGGCCGTGAGAGCGGATGGCGTGCCCGAAGATCAGGTTGCCGAGCGGCTCGCAGGGCTTTCGAAGATCGCGTCATGGAACCAGATTCAGTCGGTGGTCCGCGCCGCCACGCCGGGCGTGCCCCTCAAGCTCACACACCGTCCTCCGCCCGAAGTGCCGATCAAGTCGGGCGTGGTGTACTTCGTGGTCGACACCGACAGCAGCCACTGGAAACACGTGATGGACGAAAAGGCCATCGCGATCTATCTACCGCCGCCGTTCGACGCCACCAAAGTCAAGGTCGAACTGCTCGGCATTCCCCCTCGCAAGGAGTGAGCGCGCGAACCTCACGTTCGTTGCGCATGTGACGTCATGGACAGGCTCAACGAAATCACCAAGGACAGCTTCGCCGCCATCGAACAGCTGCGAGCGCTCGCGGGCCCTGTGTCGCCAGACACCCTGCAGCGACGAATCATCGATTACGTCGAGAAGCTGCGCACGTCAGCGCGCGAATCGGGACTGTCCGAGCGGGACGCCAACGACATCGCCTATGCCATCGTGGCCCTCGTCGACGAGGTGGCCCTGTCGAAGCCCGATCCCCTCCGGGGCTATTGGCTATCGCGCCCGCTGCAGATGTACTTCTTCAATGAGAACATCGCCGGCGAAGGCTTCTTCCGCCGGCTCGACGCACTCCGCGGTCAGCCCCAGCGCCGTGACGCCCTCCGGGCCTACTATCTCTGCCTCACGCTGGGGTTTCAGGGCCAGTACGCGATGCGCGGCGGCGACATGGAGCTCATGCGGCTCCTCGAGTCCCTGCGGGACGAAATGGAACGCGCCTTCGAGTTCCCTCAGGCCCTGTCGCCCGAAGCGCTTCCTCCGGAAGAACCGTCGACCCGGCGCCGCGACAAGCGCCTGTTCATGTGGGTGGGTCTCGGCGCCCTCCTGGTTTCGATGTCCGTCTACGTCGGTCTCCGTGTGGTGCTCGACGGGCAGGTCAAACGCACGATGACGGAGGTCGAGGCGCTCCGTTGACTCGCGCGCCCGGCATGATCCTCGGAATGATCCGATGTTGAAGTACATTTTTGGTTTCCTGTTCATCGCCCTGTCCTGGGCGGCGGTCTTCGTGTTCGAGGAGCTGCCCGCGTGGCCCGCGATCGCCGTCACGGTCACCGTGACCCTCGCCCTCGTCCTCGTGGTGCTCGTCAAGGCACTCAAGGCCCGCAAGTCTGCGGGCGCCATCGAGGCGGCTCTCGCCGACGGTGCCGACAAACACGGCTCCACCATGCGCCCCGAGATGCAAGCGCAGATCGAGGCGATGAAGCTCGAGTTCGACAAGGCGCTCCGTACGCTCAAATCGTCGCGCTCGGGCAAACACGGGAAAAACGCGCTCGGCATCCTGCCCTGGTACGTGATCATTGGCCCGCCCGGCAGCGGCAAGAGCACGGTGCTGCGCAACTCCGGCCTGCGTTTTCCTTACCTTTCTGCCAAAAAAGGCGCCATTCGCGGGGTGGGCGGTACCCGCAACTGCGACTGGTGGCTGTCGAACGACGCCATCCTGCTCGACACGGCGGGACGCTGGTCGACGGAGGACGAAGACACCGACGAGTGGCTGGCGTTCCTCGACATGCTCAAGCGCACGCGCAAGCGCCGCGCCATCAACGGCCTCATCGTGGCCGTCAGCGCCGCCGACCTGCTCACGGGCGACGAGGATGCCGTGGGCGACCTGGCTTCGCGTCTGCGCGAGCGTTGCGACGAGGTCATGGGACGCCTCGAGGTGGCCGTGCCCGTCTACCTCATCGTCACCAAATGCGACCTCGTCTCGGGCTTCGCAGAAACCTTCGGCAATCTGGGTGACAAAGAGCGCGGCCAGATCTGGGGCTTCACCCTGCCCCTCGAAGCCTCGGCAGAGGAGCGCACCGACGTCTTCATCGACAAGCTCGACGAGCTGCTCGACGTGCTCGAGTGGCACACGCTGCAGCGGCTCGGCCAGGAGCGGCGTCTCGAGACGCGGGAACAGATCCATCACTTTCCGTTCGAGTTCGAGGAGCTCTGTCCGAACCTGGTGGGCCTCGTCAAGGAGCTCTTCGCCCCGAACGCGTATCAAGAAACGCCGCTCTTGCGCGGCCTCTACTTCACGAGCGGCACCCAGGAGGGGCGGCCCGTCGATCGCATCATGAAGCGCATGGCCGAGGCCTTCGGGATCGCGCCCCGCATGACGATCGACGCCCCGGTCAAGGCCAAGGCCTACTTCCTCACCGACGTCTTCCGCAGGGTCATGTTCCCCGATCAGAACATGGCGGGGCTGTCAGCCAAGGCCGTCAAACGCCGGCGCGTCGTCAGCACGGCCATCGCGGGAACCTGCCTGCTCGCAGCCCTGGGGCTCGCCATGACCCCCATCTCCGCCTATAGCCGCAACCTGGGTCTCGCCAACGACGTCAAGCGCTTCACGGCCGGACTCGCTGAGGCCCGGGACGCCAACGGCAACATCGATCCGCGCAAGCTGGAGCCTCTCGCGGAAACCGCCGAAGAGCTGTGGAAGCTCGAGACGGAGGGCCCCGCCGCCAGCATGACCTTCGGCTTTTACTCGGGCGACGATCTCCGCGAACCTCTGGCGCGCGCCCTTCGCGATCTCACGGTGGCCCCGCTGCTTGCTGCCGACGCGGCGGCGCTCAAGACTTTCGCCACCACCCGCAAGGGCGGCGTGGACGACAGCCGCGAGCGCCTCACCCGCTACCTCATCAGCACCGCCCCGCGCGCCCCCGAAGAGCCCGCCGTGGACGACGACGGCTGGGCGGAGGCGCAGCTCGCCCGCGCACGGAAGAGCCTGGTCGAGGACTGGAAGCAGCGCTGGGCCACGGCAGGGATCGCCGTCAGCGAAAAAGCCGAAGCCACCCTGAGCCACGCCATCGACCTTTACGCCCTGCCCGCTCGGGACAACGCCGCCTTGTGGGTCGAGCGTGACGCCGAGACCGTCGAGCGCGCCCGGGCCACGCTGCGGAGCCTGGCGGAACAGGATCCCCTCGCGCTCGTCCTGTCAGACCCCAACTTGGACGCGAGCGATCTGTCACTCGGCCGGATTTTGGGCGGCGCGATCGTGCTTTTCCGTGAAGATGCCAAGCAGCCCGGAGCCTTCACGAAGGGCGGCTACGACCTGGTGCGCGCGCGGATCTCCTCCCTGGAAAAGGGTGAGCCCACCGTGGGTGGGGCCGAGGACATCTGGGTCATGGGCCCGCGCAAAACCCTCACCCCCGAGGAGGTCGACAACCTGCGCACGCGCTACTTCGCCGAATACGAAAAGGCCTGGCGCGGTCTGCTCGCGCAAGTCTATCCCCGCGGCCCGACCGACCTCTCGGATGCTGAGAGCCTGCTTCGTCGCCACCAAGACGAGCGCCCTCTCGATGTCATCTGGAAGAGCCTGGCAGCCAACCTCGAACTCAAGTCGAAGGCCGATGCCCTCGTCGAGCAGGCCGCCGCGGGCACCATGGACAAGCTCCTAAACAAGTTGGGCTCGAGGAAAGAGGCCGCCGCGGCCGCCGCCCAGCGCGAAAAGAAGATCACCGGCCCTGACGCACTCAAGGCCCGCTTCGATTCGATCTTGGCCTTCGGCATCCCCCGGACGGAGGGCGCCGAACCCGCGCTGGCCGCGTACTACAAGCAGCTGGGGGTCCTCTCCCAAGCCTTGACCGCCTACGAGGAGACGCAGGACACCAACGCCATCCGTAAGCAGGTCGCGCAGGCCAAAAAAGACGCCTCCGAGCTGGTGATGACCTTCGGCCGGGGCGGCTGGGAGCCCGTCCTCAACAAAATGCTCATGCCCCTCATCGTGGGCGTGGAGGAGCTGGTGATCGGCGCGGGCGCCGAAGCCGCCAACCGCTCCTGGTGCGATGCGGTCGTCACCCCCTATCGCGAGCTCCTGGCCGATCGTTACCCCTTCCGGCTCGAAGGCATGGACGCCGCCCTGTCGGAGGTGGAGAACTTCTTCGCCCCCAAGACCGGCACGCTCTGGGTCTACTACGACGAAAAACTCCAAAACGATGTCGAGACCGTGGGCAAGCGGTACCGCCTCAAGAGCAAGCCCACCGTGCAGTACCGCAACGAACTGCTCGGCTTCCTGACCAAAGCGGCTCACCTGTCGGAGCTGCTCTTTCCGAACGGTGCCGACAAGCTCGCGCCGGCGCTGCAAGTCCGGCTCAAGTCCGCCGCCGGCGAAGCCGGCACGTCCGCACGGGTCACCTTCAAGGTGGGCACGGGACGCCCGCTCGAATACGGCAACTGGCAGGAGCGGTGGGAGCCGCTCGTGTGGCCCGGCGCCGACGCCAAGATCGGCATCTTCGGCGAGGTGAAGGGCCTTCCCAAAGAGCTGAAGGAGAACGGGGATTGGGCGCTGTTCCGTCTGTTCGACAAAGCGCTCCGCTCGTTGGGGCGGGACTCGGACGAATACATGCGCGCGCAGTGGGCGCTCGGTAACCCCCAGATGACCGTGCGCATGGACGTCAAACCCTCTGATCTCCTCGATGCCCTGCACGGTTTCGAGATCCCGCGCACCATCGCCCCCGGCGGGAGCCCCTGCGCCCAATGAGTCTCCGCAAGCTCCTGGGCCTCGAGGGCCCTGCCAAATCCCCACTGGCGGCAACCGCCACGGGCGGCGTGCCGCGCCTTCTTCCCCAGGGCGTGGGCGTGGGGCTCTATGGCAAGCTCCCCACCCAGGCCGATTTCGTCCGGCTGAACGCAGGCACGTTCGCAACAGCCGGATTCGACCAGTGGCTCGAGGAAGGGGTGGGGGCCGTGCATGCGGCACGCGGAACACCCTCGAAGGCGCTGGTGGCGTTCTTCGCACACAGCCCGCTCATCGGGAGCCCCTGCATCGGCATGCTGGGCCCAAGCCGCGACAAAGTCGGGCGTGCGTTCCCGGCCGCCCTCTTCACCTACCTCGACCCCGCGCTGGCAGGCCTGCACGCCTTCGCGGGGAGCGCGGCCGGCGCCTTCCTGTTTCAGGCCCAGGCTGTCGTGGCGGCAATGCCCGAGGCCACGGCGGCTCCCGACCTGTCCGAGTTAGCCCCTCCGACGGGCGCCGATCAGGCCCGCGCCGCAGAGGATGCCGCGGGCGCCCTGGCGGCGAGCCCGTTGGGCGACTTTCTCGACGGTCTTTTCGGCGGCACCACGCCTGACGTTCACGCGCACGCCCTGGCCACGTGTCTGGCCGCCTGCGGAACGGCCAAAGGCCGGTGCCCCGACAAAACGGCCGTCACGCTCGAACTGCCCGCGGCCGACGATCGGGCCCGCGACTTTTGGCTGGCCTTCCTGGCCACGGCCCTGCAGTGGCCCACCGGCGCGCCGACCTGGCTGTGGGACGACCGGGCCGACCGGCTCTTGGTGGCGCTCGGCCCCCCCGCGCCCTCCCTCTTCGTGGCCTTGGCCATGCCCGATTGGGTCGGCGCCCGGCACTGGGTGATTCGGTCTCAGCTGCCAGATACCTCGCCGCCCACCTCCCTGCCCCCGGCCCTCGAAGGCGTGGTCATGACGGGCGGGGGCACGGTGGCGGATCTCCTCGAGGCCACGCGAAACGGGCTGGGGTGAGCCTTGCCCCCGTGGGCCTCGCCGCCCGACGCGTCGCGGGCTTGGCTTGACAGGAATGCCACGTTGCGGCCTAATTCGCCTCCGCGATCGAAGGCAAGGCAAACGGCAATGGGCAAAGAACACGGGTTCGCTTCGTCAGGCACGGCCATGGCCGTAACGGGCCGTGACGCCCACATTTCACTTTCGCTCCCTGGGTTTGGGGTGTCTGATAGCGGCGGGGTTTGAGGACGTGGCAGCCATCGACATCGACGCTTTGCTTTCCGAGATCAGCGCGGACGATCCGTGTGGTCCGGACCTGGAATACGACAGCGAGCTGCGCGAGCTCGAACAGTCGGCACAGGGCAAGCCCGAGCAGCAAATGGGCGACACCATCGTTGCCGCCCAAGAGCCCGATTGGCGCGAGGTCCGCAAGCGGGCCGAGTCACTGTTCTCGCGGACCAAGGACCTCCGGGTCACGAGCCATCTCGTGCGGGCGCTTCTGCACACCGCCGGCTTCGAGGGTCTTTGCGACGGACTTGCCTTGTCGAGGGGCCTCATAGAACGTTACTGGGAGCCCCTCCACCCCCGGCTCGACCCTGACGACGACAACGACCCCACCCTCCGGGTGAATCTGGTGATGAGTCTTTGCGATCAAGAAGACTTCCTCATCCACGTCCGCAACACCCCGATCGTCAGCGCCCCGGCGCTCGGACGCTTCAGCCTACGCGAGTTGGCCATTGCCTCCGGCGAAGTGCCCGCACCTGCAGGCGAGGATCCGCCTTCGATGTCCACGATCGAGGGGGCCTTCCTCGAGGCCGATCTCGAAACTCTCACCCAAACGTCCCAGAACCTCGCAGCCAGCCTCGAGCACCTGCGGGAGATCGAGGCGAAGCTCACCGACCACGTCGGCTCGGCGAACGCACCCAACCTGGACCCCTTGCGGCGCCTCGTCTACCAGGCCTCGAAGGTGGTGAAGGACAAGCTCGCCGCACGGAACGCGGGCGCCACGCCCTCCGAAGGCACCGCACCTGGCGAAGATGTCTCGGGGGGGGGCTCGGGCCCGGCGCAGCCAGGGGCACGTGCCCTGTCGGGTGACATCCGCGCGCGTGAAGACGTGCTGCGCGCGCTCGATAAGATTATCGAGTACTACGCCCGCCACGAGCCCTCGAGCCCTGTCCCCATCCTGGTTCGCCGCTGCAAACGGCTCGTCACCGCCAGCTTCGAGGACATCGTCAAAAATCTATTGCCCGACGGCGTCTCACAACTCGAGGTCATCAAGGGCCCTTCAGAAGAGATGAGCTGAGGCCGCGCCGGCGGCCGATAGCGAACGCATAGAACCCGGCGGGGCCGTCCCCCACCGTGCCGACTTTAAAAAATCAGGAGGTCTCCAATGAGCAGCCAAAAGTTCATCGCCCGCAACCGGGCTCCCCGCGTTCAGATCGAATACGATGTCGAGCTCTACGGCGCCCAAAAGAAGGTGCAGCTGCCCTTCGTGATGGGTGTGATGGCCGACCTGTCCGGAAAACCTGTCGAGCCGCTCGCCCCCGTGGCCGACCGGAAGTTCCTCGAGATCTCGGCCGACAACTTCGACGACCGCCTCAAGGCCATGAAGCCCCGTGTGGCGTTCCCGGTGCCCAACACCCTTACCGGCGAGGGCAACCTGAGCGTCGACATCACCTTCGAGAGCATGGACGACTTCAGCCCTGCCGCCGTGGCCCGCAAGGTCGACGCGCTCAACAAGCTGCTGCAGGCCCGTTCGCAGCTGAACAACCTCATCACGTACATGGACGGGAAAACCGGCGCTGAGGAGCTGATCTCGAAAGCGCTCAAAGATCCTGCCCTGCTGCAGTCCCTGGTCTCGGCACCGAAGCCGGGCGGCGACGCGCCTCCGTCCGAGTGAACTCGGGGACGCACAGCACCAACCAAGCTCTAGACAACAGGGAGACAGACGTCATGGCCGAGGCACGAGAACAGGGTCAAGCCGCCGAAGGCGCCACCCTCGAAACCAGCGATTTTTCTTCGTTGCTGAACAAAGAGTTCCGCCCGAAGTCGGACCGCGCCAAGGAGGAAGTGGAAAACGCTGTCCGCACCTTGGCCGAGCAGGCGCTCGCCAGCACGCAACTCATCTCGAGCGACACGGTGGCCAGCATCCAAGCGATGATCGCCGCCATCGACCGCAAGTTGACCGAGCAGGTGAACCTCATCATGCACAACGCCGAGTTCCAGCAGCTCGAGTCGGCGTGGCGGGGGCTTCACCATCTGGTCAACAACACCGAGACCGACGAGATGTTGAAGATCCGCGTGATGAACATCTCCAAGAAGGATCTTCACAAGACCGTCAAGAAGTACAAGGGCGCGTCCTGGGACCAAAGCCCCATCTTCAAGAAGGTCTACGAAGAAGAGTACGGCCAGTTCGGTGGCCAGCCCTTTGGTTGCTTGGTGGGCGACTACTACTTCGATCACAGCCCCCCGGACGTCGAGTTGCTGGCTGAGCTCGGCAAGATCTCGGCGGCCACCCACGCCCCGTTCATCTCCGCCGCGGACCCGCGCGTGCTCCAGATGGACTCCTGGAGCGAGCTCGCCAATCCCCGCGACCTCACCAAGATCTTCGATGTGCCCGAATATGCCGCCTGGCGGTCGTTCCGGGATTCGGAAGACTCGAAGTACATCGGCCTCTGTATGCCCCGCACCCTGGGCCGCCGCCCCTACGGCGCCAAGAGCGAGCCGGTGGAGGATTTCGACTTCGAGGAGGACACCTCGGGTGCCGACAGCAGCAAGTACTGCTGGGTGAACGCGGCCTACGCGATGGCGACGAACATCAACCGCTCCTTCAAGCTCTACGGCTGGTGCTCGCGCATTCGCGGCATCGAGTCGGGCGGTGCGGTCGAAAATCTGCCTACTCACACCTTCCCCACCGACGACGGCGGGCAAGACATGAAATGCCCCACCGAGATCGCGATCAGCGACCGGCGCGAGGCAGAGCTTGCGAAGAACGGATTCATGCCGCTCGTGCACAAGAAAAACTCCGATTTTGCCGCCTTCATCGGCGCACAGTCGCTCCACAAGCCGGCGGTCTACGACGACCCCGACGCCAACGCCAACGCCAACTTGGCCGCCCGTCTGCCTTACCTGTTCGCCACCTGCCGCTTCGCGCACTACCTCAAGTGCATCGCCCGCGACAAGGTGGGTTCGTTCAAGGAGAAGGACGAAATGCAACGCTGGCTGCAGGAGTGGATCATGCAGTACGTCGATGGCGACCCCGCCCACTCCAGCGAAACCACCAAGGCGCAAAAGCCTCTGGCGGCTGCCGAGGTGGTGGTGGAAGAGGTCGAGGGAAACCCCGGCTACTACACCTCCAAGTTCTTCCTGCGCCCGCACTACCAGCTCGAGGGACTCACCGTGTCGTTGCGGCTCGTCTCGAAGCTGCCCTCCGCGAAGGCCAGCTGACCTGCAGAGACGCCGCAATGCGGCGTCTCTTTTTTTTCACCACGATTTGTTTTTTCGAGCAACCCCGTCAGTTCGCCGCCCGATAACTCTCTCGAACACGCGAATTTCTGACCCTGCATAGCCAAACAAGGAGCACCACCATGGCCGTCGATATGTTCATCAAGATTGACACGCTCGAGGGCGAGTCCTCAGACGACAAGCACAAAGCCGAGATCGACGTTCTCGCGTGGAGCTGGGGCATGTCGCAATCCGGCACCACCCACATGGGCGGTGGCAGCGGCGCTGGAAAGGTGAACGTTCAAGACGTCTCCTTCACGAAATACGTCGACAAATCCACGCCCAACCTGCTGCGCGCCTGCTGCAAGGGCACGCACTTCAAGCAGGCCGTTCTCACCGTCCGCAAGGCCGGCGACAAGCCGCTCGAGTACATCAAAATTACCCTGAGCGACCTCATCGTCACCTCGGTGTCCACGGGCGGCAGCGGGGGCGAAGATCGCCTCACGGAGAACGTCACGCTCAACTTCGGTAAGTTCAAGTTCGAGTACACGCCTCAGAAGGCCGATGGCTCGGGCGCTGGGGCCATCCCCGTCGCATACAACATCGCCCAGAACAAAGAAGAGTAGTCAACAGCCGCTGCCCATGCGCAGCGCGGGCTCGATGGGACCGAAGGCGGCAGCTCCGCCTTCGGTCTTCTTCCATTGTGCAAAGGTTATCCCACATGCTCCCAGCTGCTGAGACACTCCGCTCCGGAAACCCAGAAGACGCCTTGGCACAACTGCAGGAGCAAGTGCGAAAGAACCCCGCAAACAGCCAGTACCGGGTGTTCCTCTTCCAGCTCCTCGCCGTTTTGGGTCATTGGGACCGCGCGCTCAACCAACTCAAGGTCCTCGGCGACATGGACGCCTCCACGTTGGCCATGGTGGCCACGTACCGCGAGGCGCTGCACTGCGAGGCCTATCGGCAAGACGTGCTTGCAGGTAAGCGCACCCCCCTCGTGCTCGGCGACCCCGAGCCGTGGATGGCCCTTTCCTTCGAAGCGCTGCGCCTTCAGGGTGAAGGGCAATGGGACAAGGCCGCCGAGGTGCGAGCCCAAGCCCTCGAACAGGCCCCCACCACCGCGGGAAAGCTGAACGGCGAGCCCTTCGCATGGATAGCGGACGCAGACTCGCGGCTGGGCCCCATGCTCGAAGCCATCGTTTCGGGCAAGTACTACTGGATTCCGTTTTCCCGTCTCCGTTCGCTCCAGATCGACCCTCCCAGCGACCTACGCGACATCGTGTGGACGGCCGCGCAGGTGACCTTCGCCAACGGCGGTGAGACCATCACCCTTCTTCCCACGCGCTACGCGGGCTCCGAGCAAGACCCCGACAACCGCATCAAGATGGCACGCATCACAGAGTGGGACGAAAAACCCGGGCAGACCTACCTCGGGCGAGGCCAGCGCTTGCTGGCCACCGATCAGGGCGAGTACGCGCTGATGGACGTTCGCTCGCTCGAGCTCGAAACCGCGGTGTGAACGGGGAGGGTGCAACATGGCCGAACTGACCCCGAAGGAACGGCTTCAACCCTCGCTGCTCGATCGGCTCACGGACGATGACCCCGAACGCCAGCTCGAGTCCCGCGAACGTCGGATTCTCTCCCCCGTTCAGCTCCGGGACTGTGTACGCCGGGATCTCGGCTGGCTGCTAAACACCGTGCACCTGGAAAGCACAACCGCGCTCACCGATTACCCCCAAGTGGCCGCCTCCGTGCTCAACTTCGGCGTCGTCGATCTCGCGGGCAAGCCCCTGTCGAGCATCAACGCGCCTCAGCTCGAGCGGCTCATCCGCGAAGCGATTTGGCAGTTCGAGCCTCGCCTCATCAAGGACTCGGTGCAGGTGAAGATCGACGATCGCAAGACGGGACACAACGCTCTGTCCTTCGTCATCGAAGCCCAGCTCTGGGCCCAGCCCATTCCGCTTCAGCTCTTTCTCCGCACGGAAGTGGATCTGGAGAACGGCGAAGTGCGGGTGGGTGATCAGGAAGGCCCGGTAGAGTAAGGCTCGATTCCATGGATCCCAGGCTCCTACGTCAATACAACCGCGAACTGCAGCATGTCCGCGAGATGGGGGGCGAGTTCGCCGCAGCCTTTCCAAAGATCGCGGGTCGCCTGGGTCTTGACACCTTCGAGTGTTCGGACCCCTATGTCGAACGCCTCCTCGAGGCCTTCGCCTTCCTGGCGGCCCGGGTTCAGCTGCGCATCGACTCGGAGTTTCCCCGGTTCACGCAGCATCTGCTCGAGATGGTGTACCCCCACTACCTCGCACCCACGCCATCGATGCTCGTGGCCGAGTTCGGTCCCAACCACGGGGAGGGCGCGCTCGTCGAAGGCTTCCGAGTCCCCCGCGGCTCGAGCTTCCGCAGCAGGACCACCCGCGACGAGCCCACGCCCTGCCGCTACCTCACTGGCCAGGACCTCACGCTGTGGCCCCTCACGCTCGAAGAGGTCGAGTACAGCGGCTTTCTCGGCGGCCTCTCCGGTCTGCCCTCATCGCTCATCGGAAAAGCAAGGGCGATCGTCCGCCTGCGCCTGCGCACCACAGGCAACGTCCGGTTCCGCGACCTCAAACTCGATCGGCTCCCCGTCTTCATCAAGGGCGGAGGAGAGCTCGGCATGCGGCTTTATGAGCAGCTCATGGCCCGGGTGAACGCCGTCATCATCGCCCCGCCCGGCCGTCCGCCCGTTTGGCGCGAGATCCTGGACGACCACCCCATCGAACCCGTCGGCTTCACGGACGACGAAGCCCTGCTTCCCTACGGCACCCGATCTTTTCAGGGCTACCGTCTCCTTCAGGAGTACTTCGCTTTCCCGAACCGTTTCCTTTCGTTTGCGCTCTCGGGCTTGCAGCCAGCTCTTCGCCGCGCCGACACGAGCGAGCTCGACGTTCACATCGTACTCAACCAGCGCGACGATGCCCTCGAAGGCGTGGTGGACAAGTCCCGCATGGCGCTCTTCTGCGTGCCGGCGGTGAACCTGTTTCCGCACAAAGCCGATCGCATTCACCTCAACGACGTCGACAGCGAATACCATATCGTCCCCGATCGCACGCGCCCCTTCGACTTCGAGGTTCACACCGTGACCGACGTCCTGGGTTTCGGGGCCAGCGTCACGGAAAAACGCCGCTTCCTGCCGCTCTACGCCCCCCTCGAGAGCCGCGAGGGGTCCGTCGAGCCCGCCTACTTCACCCTGGAGCGCCAACCCCGCTTGCTCTCGGAAAGGCAACGCGCGCAGGGGCCCCGCTCGAAGTACGTGGGCAGCGAGGTCTTTCTTTCGCTCGTGGACGGCAAGGAGGGCCCCTATAAATCCGATCTCAAGCAGTTGGCGGTCGATGTGCTCTGCACGAACCGCGACCTGCCCCTGCACATGCCGCTCGGCCAGGGCGAGTCCGACTTCATCTTGGAGACCGGCGCTCCGGTATCGTCCGTACGCTGCGTGGCCGGCCCGACCCCGCCGCGGGAATCCCACGCCCACGGCGATACGGCGTGGCGGCTCATCAGCCACCTGTCCTTCAACTACCTGTCCCTCACGCACGCCGATCCCACCCAGGGGGCCGGTGTGCTGCGCGAGTTCTTGCGCCTCTACGGTGACTTCGCCGACAACAGCGTCAAGAAGCAGATCGAAGGCGTACGAGGTCTGTCCGCCGAGGCGATCACCCGCAGGCTGCCCTTGGCAGGGCCCACCGTCTTCGGCCGGGGAGTCGAGATGCGCGTGACCCTCGACGAGGCCGCCTTCGAAGGCTCGGGCACCTTCTTGCTCGGACAAGTTTTGGCCCGCTTCTTCGCACGCTTCGTCTCCGTGAACTCCTTCACCGAAACCGTGCTTTCCACCCCTCAACGGGGCGAGGTGAACCGATGGCCGGTGACCCTGGGACTTCGACCGATTCTCTAGGTTTTCTCGACCGGCTGGAGCGTGAGCCGAGCGCCTTCGATTTTTTCCAGGCACTCCGGCGGATCGAATGCCAGTTTCGCGACAAACCGCGCCTGGGCTCGGCGGCTCGTCCCGCGGACGAGCCCCTCCGCATCGGCCAAGATCCCACCTTGACCTTCGCAGCGTCCTCCCTGGCCAGCTTCAAGCCTCCCCAGGACGGGCGTCCCGGACGCCTCTCGGTGCTCTTTCAGGGCTTCTTCGGGCCGAACGGTCCTCTGCCGCTTCACCTCACCGAGTACGCTCGCGACCGCCTTCGTAACGCCGGCGACCCCACCTTCGCCCGGTTTGCCGACGTTTTCCATCATCGCCTGCTCCTGCTTTTCTACCGCGCTTGGGCGCAAGCCCGTCCCGTGGTGGCCCACGATCGCCCCGAGTCGGATCGCTTCGCCACCTACGTGGGATCGCTCTTTGGTGGCGTGCCCGTGGGCGCTCATGCGGGGCACGGCCTCGACCACGCAACGAAGCTCTTCTTTGCGGGGCACCTCTCCGGGCAAACGAAAAACCCCGAGAGCCTCGCCGCGCTCCTGCGCAACGCCCTCGGCGTGCCCGCCCAGATCGAAGAGTTCGTGGGCGAGTGGGTTCAGCTCCCTGCCGAGGCCCGGTGGCGTCTCGGACGCTCGTCGCAACCCGGCTACCTCGGACAGAGCGCCACCCTGGGGGCGCGGGCGTGGATGGTTCAGCACAAGTTCCGGGTCGTCTTGGGCCCGCTCGAGCCTGGCGCCCAGCGGGCGTTCCAGCCCGGCGGCCCGCTGCTCACCCGGGTCTCCCAGCTGGTCGCGAGCTACGTGGGGGACGAATGGCGATGGGATCTGAAACTCAAGCTCAAGCAAGCCGAAGCCACGCGCCTCGGTCAATCGGGTCACCTCGCCTGGTCTGCGTTCCTGACGCAGCCCGGAGCGGCTGATGACAACAGCTTGGTGCTCGAACCACAACGACAGGCTTCTGCGGGCGCGCACATGGGCGTATAACCTGCACCTGAATCCAACCTAAGACGGGAGAGAGCGATGTCGGAGATCAGCCGGGTTTCCCTTTTCGGGAAGCTCAACAGCCTTGGCTACCGTGCGATCGAGAGCGCCACGGTTTTCTGCAAGATGCGGGGCAACCCCTACGTCGAGCTCGTGCACTGGTTTCACCAGATCCTGCAGCTGAACGATTCGGATGTGCACAAGATCGTGCGCCACTTTCAGCTCAACCCCTCGCGGCTCGCGACGGAGTTTACCGAATCGCTCGACAGGCTCCCCCGCGGGGCTTCGTCGATCTCGGACCTCTCGTCCCATCTCGAGGAGGCCGTCGAACGCGCCTGGGTGTATGGCAGCCTGATGTTCAAGGACGCGCAGGTTCGCACCGGCCACCTGATCGTCGGGATCCTCAAGACCCCCAGCCTCCGCAACGGGCTGCTTGGCATCTCGCGCGAGTTCGAAAAGATCAAGCTCGACGCCTTGACCGACCAGTTCGACCAAATCGTCACTGGCTCGCCCGAAGACGGGCTCCGCGCACAAGACGGCACGCAGATGGGGGGCGGTGCTGGCCCCGGTGAGGCCAGCGGTGCGATGGCCCCGGCCCAAATGGGCAAACAAGAGGCGCTCAAACGCTTCGCCGTCGACCTGACTGAACGCGCCCACAAAGGCGAGCTCGACCCCGTGCTCGGGCGCGACGAAGAGATTCGTCAGATCGTCGACATCCTGATGCGGCGCCGACAGAACAACCCCATTCTCACGGGCGAAGCGGGCGTGGGAAAGACCGCCGTGGTCGAGGGCTTCGCTCTTCGCATCGCCCGCGGGGACGTGCCACCCATGCTCAAAGATGTCTCGCTCTACTCGCTCGACATCGGCCTTCTCCAGGCCGGCGCCAGCATGAAGGGCGAGTTCGAGAACCGCCTGCGCCAGGTCATCGACGAGGTCCAGTCTTCACCCAAGCCCATCATTCTCTTCATCGACGAGGCCCACACCCTCATCGGTGCAGGCGGGGCGGCCGGTACGGGTGACGCTGCCAATTTGCTCAAGCCCGCGCTGGCGCGAGGCAAGCTGCGGACGATCGCAGCCACCACCTGGGCGGAGTACAAAAAGCACATCGAGAAGGATCCAGCCCTCACGCGTCGCTTCCAGGTGGTTCAAGTCCACGAACCCTCCGAGGACAAGGCCCTCCTCATGATGCGGGGTGTGGCGTCGACACTCGAAAAACATCACAAGGTCCAGGTGCTGGACGAAGCGCTCGAGGCTTCGGTCAAGCTCTCGCATCGGTATATCCCGGCGCGCCAGCTTCCCGACAAGTCCGTGAGCCTGCTCGACACCGCATGCGCCCGCGTGGCCGTGAGCCAGCACGCCGTTCCGGCGGAAGTGGAAGACAGCCGCCGTCGCATCGATGCTCTCACCACCGAACTCGAGATCATCGGCCGCGAACGCGCCATCGGCGTGAACGTGGGCAAGCGTGAAACGACAGCACAGGAATCATTGACCGCCGAAAAAGAGCGACTAACCGGGCTCGAGGAGCGCTGGAAAGCGGAGAAGGACTTGGTCGAGCAGATCTTGGCCATACGTCGGACCCTGCGAGGCGAAAAGGGCAAGGTCGAGGGCACCGCAAGCGCGCTCGAGGCCAGTGCCGACGCCAGCGCCGCCGTTCAACATGCCGCCGGCCCCGCAGGCACCGAGCGCGAGTCGCTGCTTGCAAGGCTTCAAGGGCTCCTCGGCGAATTGGAGACGCTGCAAGGGGATCGTCCCCTCATTCTCCCGAGCGTCGACAGCCAAGCCGTGGCATCGGTCGTCGCCGATTGGACCGGCATTCCCGTCGGCCGTATGGTGAAAAACGAGGTAGAGGCCGTGCTCAAGCTGGCCGACACCCTCAACCAGCGCGTCATCGGGCAGCGCCACGGCCTCGAGATGATCGCCAAGCGCATTCAAACCTCGCGCGCCGGCCTCGAGAATCCGAACAAACCGATCGGCGTGTTCATGCTCGTGGGCCCATCCGGCGTCGGAAAGACCGAGACCGCCCTCGCGCTGGCCGAGTCTCTCTATGGGGGTGAGCAAAACCTCATCACCATCAACATGAGCGAGTTTCAGGAAGCCCACACGGTGTCCACCCTCAAGGGCGCCCCTCCCGGGTACGTCGGCTACGGCGAGGGTGGTGTTCTCACGGAGGCCGTACGACGCCGCCCGTACAGCGTGGTGCTTTTGGACGAGGTGGAAAAAGCCCACACCGATGTGCACGAGATCTTCTTCCAGGTGTTCGATAAAGGTTGGATGGAAGACGGTGAGGGGCGCCTCATCGACTTCAAGAACACGTTGATCCTGCTCACCTCGAACGTGGGCAGCGACCTCATCATGAACCTGTGCAAAGACCCAGACCTCATGCCCGACGCCGAGGGCATGGCTCAAGCGCTGCGCGCCCCCCTCTTGAAGACCTTCCCGGCCGCACTTCTCGGCCGCATCGTGACCATCCCCTACTACCCGCTGAGTGACGAGATGATGGGCAACATCATCCGGCTGCAGCTGTCTCGTATCCAAAAGCGGGTCGCTGCCAATCACGGTGTTCCGTTCTCATTCGAGGACGCCGTGGTGGATCTCATCCGCAGCCGCTGTACGGAGCTCGAAAGCGGCGGGCGGATGATCGACGCCATCGTGACCAACACCATGCTGCCCCGGATCAGCCAAGAGATCTTGAGCCGCATGATGCAGGGGCGCCAGGTTGGGCGTATCCACATCACCACCGCTGACAGCGAATTCGACTACGCATTCGACTGAGCCTTGCGAGGGCCTCCTCCCCCGCGATGGGCCTTCCGGTGCCGGCGCGGCCCCATTCACTAGGGGGCCGGCCGGTCCCCGCGAACCAGCGGTCGTTCCGGTCCTCTCGAGGGCAGTTTCAGCTCTCGCAGCGTGACGCAGCGCCTTGTGGCGGACGGCTGGCCATGCTAGCGAGCCGAACCCGGGCCAAGGCGCAAGGCTTCTGCAGCCGCCTGCCTTGGCGTCTCTGGCGCATGCCGCACTGTTCGTGTTAGCAACGAAGACATGGCGCCCAAAAATGCCCGAAAGGGCCCTCGTGAAACGAACCACTCCGTGCTCCGGCAGGCCATGATTCGGCGGCTGCCGCGCAGGGTCGCCGCATCGGGACGAATGTTTTTTCCAGCGGTGCCCTCCCTGGCGGACCACTACGCGGAGGTCATGCACAAAACGTTTGCCGTCCTGGGTCGCTACTTCAACCGAGACGAGACGAACCGAATCCGCGAGCTCCTGAAAAAGAAGGCTGACGAGGCCTTCGCCCAATCCCCCTACGCCCGCCTCGTCGTCGACTACCACACCGACGATCCTCCCGCGACCTCATTGACCTACAAGATTTCGATCGAGGAAAGCTCCGTCGAAGCAGAGTACGAGCGCTGGACGAAGAGTCGGACGCCCCCACTTTTCGGAACCCATCCAGACGCCAAAGTGATGAACCTGGCGCGGTCTTTGGGGGAACCTGCCGCTGTGCCTGTGCTCGACGTCGGCGCGGGGACTGGACGCAACAGTCTACCGCTCGCACGTGAGGGATTTCCCGTCGATGCCGTCGAGTTGGCGCCAGCGTTGGTGGAAATCCTCGCCCGCGACGCGAACGCGGAGAGTCTGCCCGTTCGCATCGTCCAGGGCGACGCGGTCTCAGGACAACTCGACCTCCGCAAAAGCCACTACAAGCTCGTTTTCCTGTCTGAAGTGATCGCCTCGCACATCCGTGACGTGCCCTCCTGTCGCACGATTTTCGAGGAAGCGGCGGCCGCGCTGGCGCCCGGCGGTCTTCTCGCCTTCAACGCCTTCATGGCCACGCCCGCTTACTTCCCCGATCCCCTTACGCGAGAGCTGTCACAGGTTTTCTGGTGCGTCGCGTTCACACAGAAAGACATGAAGGCCGCAATGGAGGGTTTGCCCTTCGAGCTCATCTCCGACGAGGCCTGCCTCGAGTTCGAGCGAGAGCACTTGAAGGATGAGCAGTGGCCCCCCACTGGGTGGTTCGAGGATTGGGCTCAGGGTCAGGATCTCTTCGACATTCCTGACGGCAAGTCGCCCCTCGAGCTTCGCTGGTTGGTCTATCGGAAGACCTCGGGCGAGCCGTGATGGTGGACTTCGCCGACCTCCACGGGACTGGCTGAGAAGCCTCCGGCAGCGATGAGCACATCCCTGGGCTCGTCGGCCGCGTCTCGTCCCTCTTCCCCGCGCCGTAGGCGCGGGGGAGAGGGCCCGGGAGAGGGGGCCTGCTGAGCAGCAACATGCGTTTGGCGCTTCGAAAAGCGAAACGCCCCAGACATAGGTCTGGGGCGTTTCAACGAAATAGCTCTGGCGGCGACTTACTCTCCCACAGAGTGTCCCCTGCAGTACCATCAGCCCAGGAGGCCTTAACTTCCGAGTTCGGGATGGGATCGGGTGTAACCCCTCCGGTATGACCGCCAGAAAATCTTAGTGACTCGAGAACAGAAACGCGATTCACACGTTGTTCGTGTCAGGAATCGAGGCCCGCTCTCATTCACAGAGCTTCGGGCTCGACCTTTATTGCAGACGACGTCGCATATTCTGTAGACCAGGACACCCGCTTGGGTGTCCAAGCCTTACATTGCCTCTTCGTGCGCTGGCTTCCAGCTTTTCAACTGAACACCAGACCAAGCCGTAAGAGGTAGAAAATAAGGCGGTCAAGCCTCACGACCAATTAGTACCGGTCAGCTCCGCGCTTTGCAGCGCTTCCACACCCGGCCTATCAACCTCGTCGTCTTCGAGGGGTCTTTAGGGACTTGCGTCCGGGATTCCTTATCTTGAGGTCGGCTTCCCGCTTAGATGCTTTCAGCGGTTATCCGTTCCGAACATAGCTACCCGGCGATGCTTCTGGCGAAACAACCGGATCACCAGCGGTCCGTCCACCCGGGTCCTCTCGTACTACGGGCAGGGCCTCTCAAGAATCCTGCGCCCACGGCAGATAGGGACCAAACTGTCTCACGACGTTTTGAACCCAGCTCGCGTACCGCTTTAATTGGCGAACAGCCAAACCCTTGGGACCTACTTCAGCCCCAGGATGCGATGAGCCGACATCGAGGTGCCAAACCACGCCGTCGATGTGAACTCTTGGGCGTGATAAGCCTGTTATCCCCAGAGTACCTTTTATCCGATGAGCGATGGCCCTTCCATGCGGGACCACCGGATCACTATGACCTGCTTTCGCATCTGCTTGACTTGTTTGTCTCGCAGTCAAGCTCCCTTGTGCCATTACACTCGTCGACTGGTTTCCAATCAGTCTGAGGGAACCTTCGCGCGCCTCCGTTACTTTTTGGGAGGCGACCGCCCCAGTCAAACTGCCCACCAGGCATTGTCCCACACCCAGATAATGGGTGATGGTTAGAATTCCAGACTTAACAGGGTGGTATTTCACCAATGGCTCCACAAGGGCCGAAACCCCTGTCTCAAAGCCTCCCACCTATCCTACGCAATTAAGCCCGAAAGTCAGTGCCAAGCTACAGTAAAGGTTCATGGGGTCTTTCCGTCTTGCCGCAGGTAAAGGGTATCTTCACCCCTAGTGCTACTTCACTGAGTCCCATCCCGAGACAGTGGGGAAGTCGTTACGCCATTCGTGCAGGTCGGAACTTACCCGACAAGGAATTTCGCTACCTTAGGACCGTTATAGTTACGGCCGCCGTTTACTGGGGCTTCGGTTCGATGCTTCGATTGCTCTGACATCTCCCCTTAACCTTCCAGCACCGGGCAGGCGTCAGACCCTATACGTCGTCTTCCGACTTCGCAGAGTCCTGTGTTTTTGGTAAACAGTCGCTACCCCCGATTCTCTGCAACCAACTTCCGCTCCAGGCGTATGCCTTTCACGGACGCCGGCCTACCTTCTCCCGAAGTTACGGTAGTATTTTGCCGAGTTCCTTAGGATGGGTTCTCTCAAGCGCCTTGGAATATTCATCCCGCCCACCTGAGTTGGTTTGCGGTACGGACAGCACAGCGATTAACTCTTCCGGAGCTTTTCTTGGAAGCATGGGATCAACCAGTTCGTGAGCGCAAAGCGCTCTCCTCATCACCTCTCGGAGTTAACGCCCCCACGTTTGTCCCTGTCGGGTCCTATGGGAGCCTCCTACCGGCTTGAACCACTATCCATTATGTGGCTGGCCTACCCTTCTCCGTCCCTCCTGAAGAAATCATCCGCGCCGGTTCAGGAATATTAACCTGATTGCCATCAGCTACGCTTTTCAGCCTCGCCTTAGGTTCCGACTAACCCTGGGAAGATTAACTTTACCCAGGAACCCTTGGGCTTACGGCGAACGGGTTTTTCACCCGTTTTATCGCTACTCAAGCCTGCATTATCTCTTCCAAGCGCTCCAGCCGTCCTTACGGTCGACCTTCTCAGCCCTTGGAATGCTCGCCTACCGCTCGATTTCTCGAACCCGCAGCTTCGGTACCACACTTAAGCCCCGTTACATTTTCGGCGCAGGCTCGCTTGACCAGTGAGCTATTACGCTTTCTTTAAAAGATGGCTGCTTCTAAGCCAACCTCCTGGTTGTCTAAGCGTTCCCACATCCTTTACCACTTAGTGTGAATTTAGGGACCTTAGCTGGCGATCTGGGCTCTTTCCCTCTCGGCCACGGAACTTAGCTCCCGTAGCCTGGCTCCCAGGATAGATGTAATGGCATTCGGAGTTTCGTTGGGTTTGGTAGCCCGGTAAGGCCCCTAGCCCATCTAGTGCTCTACCTCCACTACAGAGTTTCCTGAGGACCTACCTAAATAGGTTTCGGCGAGAACCAGCTATCACCGAGTTTGATTAGCCTTTCACTCCGATCCACAGCTCATCCCCTGAATTTTCAACTTCAGTGAGTTCGGACCTCCACGAGGTATTACCCTCGCTTCATCCTGGCCATGGATAGATCACCCGGTTTCGGGTCTATGGCCGGCGACTATGGCGCCCATTTCAGACTTGCTTTCGCTACGGCTACGCCTAACGGCTTAACCTTGCCACCGAACATAACTCGCAGGCCCATTATGCAAAAGGTACGCTGTCGCACATTATCCGAAGATCATAGTGCTCCAACGGCTTGTAGACACACGGTTTCAGAATCTTTTCACTCCCCTAGCCGGGGTTCTTTTCACCTTTCCCTCATGGTACTAGTCCACTATCGGTCGTCAGGTAGTATTTAGCCTTGGAAGATGGTCCTCCCAGATTCCTGCAAGGTTTCTCGAGCCTCGCAGTACTCAGGTACCGTATAGAGGTCTCCGTCTTTTCGCTTACGGGGCTATCACCCGCTGTGGCCTGACTTTCCAGACAGTTCAGCTAAAACTCGGACTCTCACATTAACGGCCCTACAACCCCGGAACCAAATTGGTCCGGTTTAGGCTGTTCCCCGTTCGCTCGCCACTACTGAGGGAATCTCAATTGATTTCTACTCCTACGGGTACTTAGATGGTTCAGTTCCCCGCGTTCGCTTCCTAGGGCCTATGTATTCAGCCTAAGGATAATGGGATGTGACTCCCATTGGGTTTCCCCATTCGGAAATCCCCGGATCAACGCCTGCTTGCGGCTCCCCGAGGCTTATCGCAGCTAGCCACGTCCTTCATCGCCTCCTGACACCAAGGCATCCACCGTGTGCCCTTACTAGCTTGACCGCCAACCTGTTGTGCTGATCCGGGAAGAGCACTTGTCTCTTCGCAGATTCATCACGAATCGATTTGCGGTGCCAGAATTCGCGACACGCCGTCTACAATTTCAAGTCGAGACCGAAGCTCCAAGAAGGAAACCTTCGTCTCGATTCCTCAACGCATTTCTTTATCTCTCTCGAGTCACGCTTTCGCGTCTTCGTTGATATTCAGTTTTCAGAGATCCGTCTGCAACGTCCATACGAGCAGACTCTCGAAGTGTTCCCACTCATCGTGGGAACGAAACTTTTGTGGAGCGTAAGGGAATCGAACCCTTGACCCTCGGCTTGCAAAGCCGATGCTCTCCCAGCTGAGCTAACGCCCCGAAACAATCCTTGTACGGGGCTCACGAACTCACAAGCAGTGGGCCAGGAAAGACTTGAACTTTCGACCCCACGCTTATCAAGCGTGTGCTCTAACCAACTGAGCTACTGGCCCGAGTACGCGCAACTCGCCAGTTACGCGGCCCTTACACGCACTTTCAACACGCTCAAAGAACATGTCGGGCCCTCAAAGCTGAACAGCGAACTGAGAAACTTGAAACCAAGAGACTGACCTGAGATGAAGAGGGACCCGAGGGTCGCTCTTAAATCTCCAGAAAGGAGGTGATCCAGCCGCAGGTTCCCCTACGGCTACCTTGTTACGACTTCACCCCAGTTACCAGTCACTCCTTAAAGACCTGCCTCCCTTGCGGGTTAGCCCAGCCGTTTCTGGAGCAACTGACTCCCATGGTGTGACGGGCGGTGTGTACAAGGCCCGGGAACGTATTCACCCCTGCTTGCTGATCAGGGATTACTAGCGATTCCAACTTCATGCAGTCGAGTTGCAGACTGCAATCCGAACTGAGGCCGGTTTTTTGCGATTAGCTCCCCCTCGCGGGTTGGCGACGCATTGTACCGACCATTGTAGCACGTGTGTAGCCCTAGGCGTAAGGGCCATGAGGACTTGACGTCATCCCCACCTTCCTCCGGTTTAACACCGGCAGTCTCGTTAGAGTGCTCAGCCGAACTCGTTAGCAACTAACGACAGGGGTTGCGCTCGTTGCGGGACTTATGGAGGCGGCCGACGAGATCGGCATGGCGGTCATTGCGACCACCTTCACGCTGATCGCCGTGTTCCTGCCCACGGCCTTCATGAGCGGCGTGCCGGGCAAGTTCTTCGTGCAGTTCGGCTGGACGGCGGCCATCGCCGTGTTCTTCTCGCTGGTGGTGGCGCGGATGCTCACCCCGATGATGGCCGCCTACATGCTTCGCCCGCCGAAGAAGGAACCGACCGACGCGCGGGTGGATGAAGATCTACATGGTCTGGGCAGCCTGGTGCCTGAGGCACCGCGTGCTGACGATGCTGGGCGCCGCAGTGTTCTTCGTCGGGAGCTTCTCGCTGGTGCCCTTGCTGTCCACCGGCTTCATCCCGCCCGACGACCTGAGCCAGACCCAGGTCACGCTCAGGCTGCCTCCGGGCAGTACCTTCAAGCAGACACTGGCGGCGGCCGAGACGGCACGCGCACTGGTGGAGAAGAACCCGCACGTCAAGCTCATCTACACGGCGGTGGGCGGTGGGTCGACGGGCAGTGATCCCTTTGCAGGCGGGGGCGGCATAGCCGACGTCACCAAGGCCACGCTCACCCTCCAGATGACGCCTCGTGGCGAGCGCACCGGTATCAGCAAGCAGGACATCGAAGGCGAGTTGCGGCAGGCGCTGGAAGCCGTGCCCGGCGCTCGGGTGAACGTCGGCTTCGGCGGCAGCAGCGAGAAGTACGTGCTCGTGCTGGCCGGCGAGGACGGTCGCGTGCTGGCGGAGCATGCGCAGCTGGTCGAGCGGGAGCTCCGCACCATTCCGGGCATCGGTGCGGTGACCTCGACTTCGAGCCTGGTGCGCCCCGAGCTGGTGGTGCGACCCGATGCCGCGCGCGCGGCCGACCTGGGCGTGACCTCGGCCGCTATCGCCGACACCCTGCGCGTGGCCACGGCGGGCGACTACGACCAGGCGCTGGCCAAGCTGAACCTCGCGCAGCGCCAGGTGCCGGTGGTGGTGAAGCTGCGTGCCGATGCGCGCACCGACCTCGACCTCCTTGCGCGCCTGCCCGTGCCGGGTGCCCGAGGACCCGTGCCGCTGGGCAACGTCGCCACGCTGGCC